>NZ_JAGCFH010000155.1 GCF_017650195.1 Ruminococcus sp.
GTGATGTTTTTTTCTTATTTGCTTTATCCTGATCTGTAAGTGACTGTAAAGTCTTCATCTGAGACAGGGTTTCTTCCGTAAACATTTCAGCGTAAGTCTGATCCTTTGAGATATCATAAATTATAAAATCCACAAAATCATTTATGGTTATTGGACGTGTCTTAGCTTCAGGTGACTGTAAGAAATAGTACATGAAAAGCTTATCGGTCTGAGCCGAGTCCATATCGAGCAAGTCTGCAAGTTCAGCTGATGTCAATGGTTTTTCAAGATTTTCTTTGCTTGAAAGGCGCTTTATAATATCTGCATTATTGCTTATATTATCATCAATATATGATCTGAAAGATTTATTTGTTATCACATCATCAGCAATGAAGCGCATGAATTCACTTGCTGTCATCTTCCTGGTCTCTCCGCCGAAATACTTGTAGTAAAGCATGTTGAACATACTCTCGTCTGCATTGATATCACGTCTGTTTCCACCGCCCATAACATCAGACAGATCATCAATGGCATCGACCATTTCTGCTGCTGTATACTGTTTTGCTAGCATATTTGAGTAATTTGCTGCACCCTTAACATTGTTAAGTTTCTTAAGTTCTTCGGCTATGGCTGTGACTTTATCGTCGTCTTGATTTTCATATACCATAACAACTGTGCTTTTTGTCGGGAAAATATCAGCTATTGGATCCTCAGTCGGCATAGAATATGAAATAGATGTATGATTCTTGAGCATGTATGCGCCAGCGAAAAGAATAACAAATAATATCGTGATAGGAAGTCTTATCTTATCGCAAAGCTTCGCAAGACCACCTGTAGGGATATTTGGTGAACGCTTGGCTGTTTTCTCAATAGTGTTTGAGAATAGCAGTATTAGTCCGGGAAGGACAAGGGATGCACATACAACGCTTAGAAATACACCCTTTGCAAGTACAACGCCCATGTCGAAGCCTATCTTGAAGCTCATAAACACAAGTGCAAGCAAGCCTACAACTGTTGTTATCGAGCTGCTTGAGATAGAGGAAAATGCTCCTGTTATAGCCTCTTTCATGGCAGACTTCTTATCACTTTTCTTTTTAAGCTCCTGACGGTAACGGCTTATCAGTATAATAGAATAATCCATAGAGAGTACAAGCTGTAATATAGAAGCTACGGAGAAAGTCTTATCTGATATCTCTCCGAGGAATATATTTGTGCCCATATTTATAACAACAGCAATGCCGATGGTGAACAAGAACAGGAGCGGTTCTATCCACGAACCGCTCATGACGATAAGGATCAGCATTATTAGAGCTACTGCGGTGATAACTACCCACAGTGGAAGGTCAGGAGTATCTACACTGTCATTTTTATATTTCATACCGTTCTGAGAAAAATCAGACTCGATAGTCTGTTCTATGGCTACTTCTTCGGCAGTTTCATAATCGTAGTCGGTATGAAGAACGTACTTTGTATATTCGCCGTTATTATAGTCATCATCGGCTTCTTTGTAATCCACATCTGAAACATACTTTATCTGGGACAGCCTGTCGAGCATTTCGAATTTCTGTTCGTCGGTGAGCCGTCTGAACATTACGCGGATAGTGTGATCCTCTTCAGCATCTGGGAACTCATTTTTCATAATGTCCATGCCTATCTTCATAGATGAATCATCAGGAAGATATTTGGTCATGTCAGTATTGATATTCACCTTAGGTATAAGGATACCGCACAGTCCCGCAATAACCAGTATCGTCGCCAGAATAAATATCCTTTTCTCAACAATAAAATCAGCAATTTTTTTCAATTAAAGCACCCCTTGACAATTAATATTCTTTATGCTATAATTCTAACACAGATTTGACGCAAAGTCAACCGACTGTTTACTTTGACTATGATGTGAGGCGTACAATACTGCCTGTATCTGCTGTGAAGTCAACATTTTTCTTATTTATGTTGAGGTGATCAATATGGAAAATCAGCGTATAAGATTAACAAAAAAAATGCTGAAAGAAGCTTTGGTCAGACTTTTAGAGCATGAACCGCTCGAAAAGATAACCGTCTATCAGCTTTGTAACGAAGCCGAGATTAATCGTACAACTTTCTATAAATACTACGGAAGTCCGTCTGATCTTATGAACGATTTGCAGTCTGATTTTATAAATGAGCTTGAAAAAAGTCTGCTAGAAAAAAACTGCCCTGTAAGTCTACAGATGATATTGACATATATTGATACTCACCGTGAATCATGCAAAGCGCTTCTGAGAGCCGCTTTTGATAACGGTTTTTTTGAAAAAATAATGTCCCTTTCGCTTATAACTCAAAAGCTTGATGAACAGGTCTCGCCAAGATATTCTGGCTTCAGAAGGGAATATGTCAAGGAATTCGTGATTTATGGCAATTATTCGATTATAAGTAAATGGCTGAAATCAGAAAAGCCAGAACCACCGGAGAAAATCGCCGAGCTTATATTTGAAATAATAGAAAAGATATAAGTAAGCAAGTCCTTACGTTAAATAGTTTAAAGCATATTCCCTACAGTTTTATTTTTTCTAAAGACGGTACGCAAAACATCATAAATATTTAAATATAAGGGCTGTCTGTTATAAGCAGTTCCACTTTTCTATTTACATTGTATAGGTGATATAATGACATTAAGAAAATTAAAGGTTAAAGAACTATATTTGGACCAGAAAGGGATTATCGACAGGGATACTTACTGATAAATCAAGAAAATGAACCATCAAAAGCTTAAAAAGTTCATTTTCCAGTATGGAGATAAGCTATTCGGAGAACAAGATAAAACAATTGATCTTCCGGCTCTTGACGCTTAGTTTAGTAAAATCAAAAGTATCGATAGTAAACGACTTGAAGAGATAATGGTTGTTATCAAGAATATTTTAGATATTGAGTGGGGGCGTATATCATGAATTGTAAAAAAATAATAGCAGCGCTGATGTGTGCTGTGATACCGTTTGGAACTGCCATACTTACATTTGAAACATCGATAATCCTTTCGGCTGAATCTGCGACAGTAATTGACAGCGGAACTTGCGGAGATAATGCTAAATGGCAGCTGGACCGCGATGGTACTTTTACTGTCAGCGGTACGGGAGATATGTATGATCTTAGAGATAATATATTTCCTATACCGTGGATTGACGAAAAGGAACTAATAAAAAAGATAGTTATAGGCAATGGCATAACAAGGGTAGGAAGTCAAAATTTCAGTTTTTGCAAGAATCTTGTTTCTGTGAAGTTTTCCAATACGTTAAAATCTGTAGGCGATGGTTCGTTTGCTTACTGCACCAATCTTACTTTGGTCGTTTTACCCAATTCTGTGACGTCTATCGAAGGTTCGGCTTTTAGCGGCTGTAACCAACTTGCGGATATAACAATACCTCCATCAGCCACAAATGTAAAAGGATGGGCATTCAATGGTACTCCTTGGGAGAAAGAGCAGATTGAAAAGAATTCTTTTCTGATTGTAAACGGTACTCTTCTGGCTATAAATCGAGATATGGAAAAAGCTGTCATACCTGATGGAGTGGTATGTATAGCCAGTCAATCCTGTGAATATGGAAATATGACAGAGCTTGTTATTCCTGATACTGTTAAGACTATAGAATGGAATGCCTTTATTGATTGTACTTCACTGAAATCAGTTATTATTCCCGCATCAGTAGAGGAAATAAAGCAACAGGCTTTTTATAAGTGTGAGTCACTTGAAGAGATATGTATACTTAATCCCGAATGTAATATATGTGAACACTGGGCTACGACAATTTCAAATAAAGGTGAGGAGTTTTCGGGTGTTATAAAGGGGTATAAAGGCTCTACTGCTGAGAAATATGCTCAGAAGTTCGGGTATACCTTCAAAGAATTAGATCAGCTTGGCGATGTTAATTCTGATGGATATATCGACGCAGTCGATGCTTCTTCGGTTCTTGCATATTATACACTTATATCGACCAATAAGAGCGGCGGATATAATGAGGAACAAAAGCTTACCGCAGATGTAAACCATGACGGATGGATAAATGCCGTTGATGCATCGAATATTCTTGCGTACTATGCGTTTGCTTCAACGGCCAAGGAAGATATAGTCTCCATAGAGGCATATATGAAAAAAAGCAGATAAAATGATGAGTCGGGCTTATGTCCGACTTATTCTTTTCTTCGTTCATATATACTATAAGTTATATGTTCTGGTTTCATAAAAATTTTCAAAATGTACATTGAATTGGTAGATAAAATATGATACAATATTTGTGAATAAATATAGATTTATGCTTTAAATCATTAGGGATATGAAAAAGTCATAATGAAAGGATGGAATCCTTATGAAATATTCAGCTGAAGAGATTAAGTTAGCATTGCATAATAACGAACTGACTGCTTATTATCAGCCACAGTATGATACCATTAACGGACAATGAAAAGTGCAGAAGCTCTCGTCAGATGGATAAAACCTGATGGAACAGTCATTTCACCGTTTTTCTTTATTCCTGTCGCTGAAGAATCAGACCTCATAATGGAAATTGACTGGTATGTCACAGAGATTGTATGAAAAACCCTTGTAAAACAGAATATGATGCCTCAATTTCCAATTTCGGTAAATTACTCACGAAGGCATATACAGGAAGAGAACTTTGCGGAAAAACTTACAGCTCTTGTTGACCAATATGACCTTCCGCATCCGCTGATTGAAGTGGAAATAACTGAATCAGCCATGATTGGCAATGAGGACAAGCTTTTGGATTGGATTATGTCCATAAGAAATGCAGGTTTTAAAGTTGCTATCGACGATTTCGGCAGCGGTCTTTCTTCGCTTCAGTTTGTTAAGGATGTTCCGGCAGATGTACTTAAAATTGACAAATCTCTTCTTAGTCATAACTGTGAGGACGAGAAAGAACGTATAGTTTTGGAGAGTATTTTCACATTTGCACACAGATTGAATATAAACACTGTTGCTGAAGGCGTTGAAACAAAGGAACAGCTTGGATTTCTGAGGAGCTGCGACTGCAACAGGATACAGGGATATCTTTATGCTCGACCTATGCCGGAAGAGGATTATCTCAAGCTTTGTTATGAACATAAGGTTGTGGAAGAAGCGACGGATATCTTGCAATCGCAAAGTGCTGCAGGTACAATGAGCCTTCTTATCAATGCTATATTCAAGAGGTATCCACTTGTTATTTTTACAAATCTTACAAGAAACTCTTTCTATATGATGGCATATGAAAATTTCACATCTACCTCATGCCCATCTGCTGGTGCGTTTGATGAATTTATTGTTCACGGCGCAAGTAGTATGCATCCTGATGACAGAGAGATATTTGCTACGACATTTAATAGAACAAAACTCATTGATGACTATAATTCAGGAATTCAGACTCTAAGACTCATAACCCGTCAGCTTGGTGATGATGGCATATACAGACGAGTAGAGACAGTTGATTACTTTGTAAAAAGCAATTATTCAGATGATGTTCTTGCTATCACGCTTTGTGAAAATCTGCCTGACGATCAAGAGACCATTGAAGCTATCAAAGCTGATATTAAAAATATCACAGAAACACACGTTGATGAGATCATGGAAGTAATAAAGAAACATCTTGGCGCAAATAATTGATGATAGTATTTTAAGCGCCATAATAAGATATAAAAGGAAATGTGTAATCTTTGATGACACATCATCTGTATATGGTTACTTATACTAACAAGATGCAGAAGCGTTTCGAAAGGGGGGGCGTAATTGAGGGAAAAAATTAATAATTCAACATTGTTCAATAAAATGGGACAAAACAGAAATACAATTTTTCTTGTAATGTGTCTGATGGTTCATGTTGGATATTTTTCCGTTTTTTTTATCATTGATGCAATCCCTTTGGCAATAATAAATGCAATAAGTTCTGTTTTCTATATCCTTTTTCTTTTATTTTCAAAAGACAGGGAAAAATCTGAAAAAGCAACGGTTTCAGCATATTTTGAAATAATAATATTCTCTACTTTGTGTGAACTGTTTACAAGGAACACTTTTGGATTCATTTATTTTGTGATCGGTATGGTACCTGTCATTTTTTATCTTAGTCCGTCATTCGGTAACAAGCGCTTCTTATTTCAAGCTATAGGTGTATTTTCTGCTTTAATGATTCATCACACCAAGTTATTAATACCTGACAGCTTCTTTTTAAGTTTGTATGAAGAGCTTTTGCCTTATTCGCGAATCTTTAATTTTGTCAATCTTCTTATTACTTTGTTTACAATACTTTACACTTCATTGTTTTATGAGCTTGAACTTGATGCGATAAAAAATAAACTTGATTATAGTTCTACACACGACCCGCTGACCGGACTTTATAACAGAAGATTTCTATATGATGCTATTGCCAAAGGAAAAGAATCTCAGATAAGTATAATACTTCTGGATATTGATAATTTTAAGAAAATAAACGACAAATTTGGGCATGACAAGGGTGATGAGATATTAATACAGCTTTCTTCATGTATTCAGGAAGAAAAAGAATACAGCTTTCACCCTGTAAGGTGGGGCGGTGAAGAATTTATCATTTATTACAAGGATTTAGATATTGATTCTGCATACGAATGTGCCAGACATCTTTGTCAATTGATTTCTGAAAAGATAATTCTTCCAGACAATACACCTGTTACTGTTACAGCAGGACTTGCATATGGAAAACGGACAGAATTTGATTCCGTTTTAAAGAAGGCTGATGAGTATCTTTATATGGGTAAAAATTGCGGAAAAAACTGTATTGTATGGCATCAGAACGAAAATGAATTCAAGTTCTAAATCAAAAGCTCTCACAGACGAAATAAGAGAGCCTTATTATTTTATTCTGATAAACACGCTAACGTGAATATCACGCTGGCTTTGTAGCCTACGCTTGGCAGGCTTCGTATGGATGTACTTCTTAGCATCGTTTGGATTCAGCGTAAAATAACCAATATGAGATGGTTCCAAATTGCTTCTTTTAGCTCCTGCTGTGGCTTTTCAGCGGTTTATGCCGCCTGCTGAATACGAGGAATTCGTGCAAAACGGCAGTCCCTACATCTCCTTTATCGCAAAAGATATAATTGAAGATCTTAATCCTTTTTTCACGTTCATTCCAGTTTTTTGGCACTTGGCGAGGAGATAGGCAGGAGAGGCTTTATGTACCCCGAGCTTAAAGATGCCTACGGCAGGACAAAGGGACTTCTTATCGGTGGAGTGATACACGGCGCGTGGCACTTCCCCGCAATAATCCTTTTTGGCTTTGAGTACGGCAAGAACTACATTGGTGCACCGCTTCTGGGATTGGTCGTCTTCTGTTATATATGGTGAGTATGGGCATCATTGCGGATTTTCTCTATGTGAAGTCGGGCAGTATATGGATGCCTGTGATATTCCACGCAATGATAAATTTAGAATTCAGCCCAAGAATGGTTTTGGGTAACAGTCACCCCGAGCGCTCCATCTTCGGCCCTATGTATATCGTAATCATTGGTATGCTGCCTATGGCTTCGGTTGCGGATTTCCTTCTCTGGTATCAGTACAAACGCGAGCAGATGGAGTTAGAAGAAACTTTTGACAGCGATAGTTTTTCTGTATAAATAAAAGCCTGTATTTCAAAATGCTTAGGAAATACAGGCTTTAATGCTCAGGAAGAGGCGTAGGGAATGAGTTATTGTAAATCAGCAGTCAAACACACCATGTACTGCCTGAATGAAAGACTTTGTCGATGGGGCAGGCACAAATTCAAAAGGTTCAGAGGGCATAAAATCAAAGCCAAAACATGGCTTCAAGAGTTAGCAAAAAGAGAGCCCAACATGTTTGCACATTGGGTTCTAGGCTGGAAACCATAATGGGAATATGAAGAGCCGTGTGAAGTGAGAGCTTCACGTACGGTTCTGTGAGAGCCTTGCGGTGCAAATCCACTGGGATACTCGACTGAGAGTTCGGCGGCGCCATCGTCGCCTCCTACCCGATTTTATGAGAGTCGGCACTCAAGGTAACTTTATACTGTATTAATGCTTAATTTGTTACTTTGCCAGATCATTATCCTGTCCTTTGCTTGAATCTTTTTTCGCAAAAATGAATTTATAGACGCACAGTATCAGCAATACTAAAGGGACCAATAACGACGATATTGAGAAAATCCATTCCGAATTTGTTGGCAACGGAAGATCGTGTGCCCTCTTGTATTCCTGTATAATATACATCACTAATGTATGCATACCTTCAGCCAGTTCCAAGACAATAACAGAGAATAAAGGTATGAGCATAGCAATATATAATTTCTTTTTGTTACGATTCCGCAGTTTTGTTGCAAAATACGCCCATGCAGCAGCGGCAGTGCCTATTGTAGTCCATTGTATGAAATCAAAGATCTCCTCGAATGTCTGTTGAAAGTAGTAGCTTATATCACTGATATGCTCGGCTGAGTTCCTTTTTTCAGAAATATACCAGCAAAGCTCCATAATAAATATATATAGGTAATAGAAGAAATCCATTCCAAAGAAAAATAGAAAAAGGTCTCTGAACTGTTGCTTCGGCGGAACATCTCTTTTTATAACAAATAGAATTATAGCTGCGTAAAGGGATAAACCACCCATTATACCCGAAAAGCTGAAAATATCTCTGCCATGGTACAAATAATAGTCCAGTCTTCCTGCAAACTGTTGGATTACACCCATTAGTCCGCCTATCCATAAATATTTCGTATTTTTAAAGAAATTAGCAAGCTTCATATTCTATACCATCACATATTCAGATTTAATGCGTCAAACTACACACTACCAATATTATACATTGCACTGTAACCCAAAGTCAAGTATGCCAGCACCATTCTTCAAAAGGCATATTAATTCAAGAAAAGAAACTGTTTATATTTGTACCGTAAATGATGATGAATCAACGCAAAAAGTTAGAACATCAAATTGTTTCCCATTTTATGCATTATATGCAAGAAGCTATGGTGAAAGCAAATATTTGATATTATGTGATCAACATACAGGTATTGTGGATAAAATAAGTGGTCATAATCCGCTTAATCCAACAAAAGAAAAAACTGAACGGGCTGAATCGAATATTACATGGTTAAACGCAAAGCTAAAGGAGTATTTTAATTATGCGGCATAAAAAAACAATCTTATTTTCCATAATTGTAATATCTACATTATGCTTTATAAGTTGTGGAAAAGATACTAAAGACTCGCTCTCATCTTCACAAAACACTGAGACACAAACTTCACATGATACCTCAGATACAAACATTACTAATACTACGAAAGTTTCAGATAATGATTCACAAGGAAAAAAATCCTCATCAAGAACGATGGCAAGCGGAATAGGCATGGAGTATTTTTGTAATGAATCTCCTCTTCCTAATATGGTTTACGGACATATTCGTGATAATAGTGAATTTGGAAATTATTTCTTTTCAATTCATAAATCTTTAGACGAAGACGTAGAATACATCGCTTTTGTTAATGAAGAAGGGTTTGCTGAAGATGTTTTATGTTGGATATGCAGTTACGAGAAGAAATATGTCGGTATTGCAAAAAAATATGATAGTAACTTGAAAGATGATTTTGAAAACTGGGATGAAGTATTATCATATTTTGGTTTAAAAGAAGGTGAATATACTAATATATATTTTGATGGATTCAATGAGGGTTCAACAACGCCAACTCTTGACAAGGAAGATCCCGATGTTGCAAATTCGTGCATACTTGCATATTCTTTAGCAAGAGAATATGCTACTGATTATTCCGATAAACCTGCAGTTTATGGTATTCGTTCAAAAGATGATGAATTTATTAAAAATACGCTATGGGATATACCTTCTCACGGCGATATCGAATATATCATAATATTTGATACTTCAGGCAACCTTTACAGGGTTCTTTGCTGGGACACTGACAGAGATAAGAAATATGTAGGTGATTCTGAACTTGGTGAAGACGGAGATAATACTGCTGAATTAAATTGGGATGATGTTTTAGAAAAATACGGTTTTAAACAAGGACAGTACACAACATAATCCATTTATCATACTAAGAAGGGGCTGTATTTCTCAAGTTTAAGCAATGCTTTCTTTTTATCCAGTCCGCCTGCGTAACCTGTTAGACTTCCGTCCACTCCTATTACTCTGTGACAGGGAACGATAATTTCGATTGGATTATGTCCAACGGCACCACCGACTGCCTGAGCAGACATATGCTCAGTTCCTTGCTGCTCTGCGAGGATACGGGCGATCTCACCATAGGTCATGGTCTGTCCATACGGTATAGTGAGAAGTATATCATACACAGTCTTGCGGAACGGTGTAGTGTGAAGACTTATCTGCGGAGTGAAGCCAGGTTCTTTCCCATTGAAATAGGTATCGAGCCATTTGCAGGTCTGAGTGAATACTGGCAACTCTGATTCGTTGCTTTTCTCAATAAGATCGTGTGGATAGAATTTCTGCTCGTCAAACCATAATCCTGTCAGTGCTTCTCCATCACTGGAGAGAGTCATTCCGCCGAGGGGAGAAGTATAGTGAAATATATTATTCATGGTCGCTCTTTTGCTGACTTGATATTTCTATCAGTTCGTCCATTGTATACTCTTTATATCTGTTTGCAGAAAAAACGGAATCTGTTGTGTCAGGAATATTCTTCATTACTTTTTTCAAATCAATTTCCCGAGGCAATGATAAAAAGTTCCCTTCTTCATCTTCCGATTTTATTGCACAGAAGATAAACTCTCCGTTTTCAATATCGAACTCAAAATAATCTGAAACCTCAGTTGGTTCAACATCTAACAATTCAGATTGTTTCTCAACAAATGTTTCATAAATCAGTTCCTTTAAGGCTTTTTCGCTTATCTTTATGAGCTTGACTTTATTCTTATCCATATTATACACTCCAATCATAGCTTAAGCGTTTATCGCAGACCTTCTTCGACGATCTTTATGTTAAAGGTAAATTCGCAAATATCATGCCTGATATTTTATCTGAAAATAATCAAGATAAGCCTTGAAGCAGTCCTGTGCGGTCAGTACGGTATCCGTCAGCCAGCCGCGTTCCTGTTCCCAGTTCTTGAGTCCGCGATAGTAGAACATCTTTAGATCGTCGGATATTATAAACGGAACAATGCTATTGCATAAGCACTCCTTAAGCATAATAAGCCTGCCTACTCTGCCGTTGCCATCCTGGAACGGATGTATAGCTTCAAACTGATAGTGGAAATCTATAATATCTTCAAGAGATACGTTTTTCAGGTTGCTGTGCTGAGATATGAGTTTTTTCATTCTTGCAGGTACTTCATTAGGTGATGCAGTAAGCTCTCCTCCTACTTCATTAGCGAACTTCTTATATTTGCCTACAGCAAACCAATCTTTCCTGCTGTAAGCTGTGCCTGTTTTCAGTATCTTGTGAAGTTCCTTAATAAAGGCTTCTGTAAGCGGCTTTTCAGCGTTTTCGATAACATAATCTATGCAGCGGAAGTGATTGACCGTCTCAACTACATCGTCAACGTTGACAGCTTCATTTTCAAAACCTAAGGTATTGGTCTCGAAGATATAGCGTGTCTGGTCGTGCGTGAGTTTGCTGCCCTCAATATGGTTTGAGTTATAGGTGAGCTCTATTTGCAGCTTATGGTATATACCGCCGTGCTGATTACTGCGTTTCTGCTCTCTGAGAATTTCGAGCAGTGTCTCAGGACGTTTCAACTTGCGGCGCTCAGGTCTTTTGGCATCGGCAGGAATTTTCCATGTTTTGCCGATAAGAACAGCTCCTTCGATTCGTCTCTCCGCACAGTAATTGCGTACTGTACACTCGGATATTCCCCATAATTCAGCCATTTCAGCTACGCTTTTGTATTCCATATCAACACCTCCATGATTATATTATACCATATTATCGGCAAGAAAGCAACGATAATTCAAAGGAAATCTTGCCGATAAAAATATCCATTCATTCTTTGTTTGTTGACATCATTTTTGTTTTGTGATAAAATAGTAATATACTAAGAATATGGAGGTGAATCACGTGGCTAACGGTGACAGTTGCGGGGCTGGCGGGCGAAAACAATATCAATTCAAACACAGCGGGACTGTTGTTGGTTTCCGCTTGATTGTGTTGCGCTTGAATTCATGATTGTTGTTTCCAGTATGTGACCTGCTAAGCTCATATACGGGATTTTTATGCCCATTTGTCCCTTCTGCTTATTAATAATCAGGAGGATAAAAGAATGGATAATAAGAAAATCTTACATACAACCGAAACAGCGGTTAAACCGGATTACACTGCTGAGATCACAGAAATACTTCACAGCAATGCTGCTCCGAAAAAGCTAATGTATAAGCTTGAAGATTATCACGCCAATGATATTGCTGATGTTCTGTCAACACTTTCAGAAAATGAAAGAAAAAAGTTCTATCGTATCAGCAGTACAGATATGCTTTCTGAGATCTTCGAGTTCTTTGATGAGGAAGATGCTGGCGTTTATCTTAAAGAGATGGATGTCCGCAAAGCCGCAGCTGTTGTTTCAAAACTGGATACAGATACTGCGGTTGAAGTACTCAGGTCAATTGGAAAAGAAAAGCGCAGCTTAATAATTGATGCAGTCGACCTTGACGTTCAAAAAGAGATTAAATTGATTGCCTCATTTGATGAAGATGAGATCGGCAGCAGAATGACAACAAATTGCATTATAATTCATGATAATATGTCTATCAAAGAAGCAATGAATGAGCTTGTACGTCAAGCTGCGGAAAACGACAATATTACAACGCTTTTTGTGGTCGATGATGAAGACGAGTATAACGGTGCAATTGATTTGAAGGATCTTATTACCGCACGCAGCGGGAAGCCGCTGTCAAGCATTATTGCGACTTCTTTTCCGTATGTATACGCAAATGAGCAGACTTCCGATTGTATTGAAAAGCTGAAAGATTATTCTGAAAGCATCATTCCGGTTCTGGACGAGAGCAATAAGCTTCTCGGCGTTATTACAGCTCAGAACATCATTGAAGCTGTTGATGACGAAATGGGCGAGGATTATGCAAGACTTGCTGGTCTTACAGCAGAAGAGGACTTAAACGAGACTCTTTTGCAGAGTATGAAAAAACGTCTGCCATGGCTATTGACGCTTCTTGTTTTGGGAATCGGAGTATCGACAGTTGTTGGCCTTTTTGAAAAGGTAGTTGCTCAATTGACTCTCATTATGGCGTTTCAGTCTTTGATACTTGATATGGCAGGTAATGTCGGAACACAGTCTCTTGCCGTTACTATTCGCGTTATGACAGATGAAAAGCTGTCTTTTAAGCAAAAAATGCATCTGGTAATAAAAGAAATAAGGATCGGTTTGTGTAACGGTTTGCTGCTTGGTTTTTTGTCATTTTCCTTTATCGGATTATATATATCTTTATTCAAAGGAAAAGAAACAATGTTTGCATTTGCAGTATCAGGATGTATAGGCGTTTCACTTATGATAGCTATGCTTATCTCAAGCGCTGTCGGTACGTTAATACCTCTTTTCTTCAAAAAAATCAAAGTCGATCCTGCAGTCGCTTCCGGACCGCTTATTACAACGGTCAACGATCTTGTTGCCGTAGTTTCATATTATGGAATCAGCTGGATCTTACTTCTTAATGTTCTTCATCTGGAATAAGGATTATTTACACAAACTTTTTATGAAACAAAAAGCTCTCACAGCCGAAACTGTGAGAGCCATATTTTTTTATTCAGATAAACACGTTAACGTGAATATCACGCCAGCTTAGTATCCTACGCTTAGTGGACTTCGCATAAAGATGTTCTTTAGCCTAGTCCAGATTTAGCGTAAAATAGCCAATCTGAGTATATTTCCGAATTACTTCTTTTCGCTTATTGCAACCTGGAATGTACTGATACAGACAGTTGATGTTCAGGCAGTGGGGCAGAACGGACAAA
>NZ_JAGCFH010000156.1 GCF_017650195.1 Ruminococcus sp.
TTCTCATAAAGCGATACGGCTTCTCTCATCGCTTCACGAGTTTGCAGCACAGTACGCTGGAACTTCATTTTTTCTGCCAGTTCCTCTAACATATTCATCATATTTTCAGCGATACGATGTCGACGGTATTCAGGTTCTACCCATACACGCTTGATTTCCGCATCTGTATCTGAGTATCTTTTCAGTCCCGCACAGCCCACAGCGGTATCATCAATACAGGCTATGAGCACAGTGCCTATGCTTTCGGATATATTGTAAGGGATAAAGCCTTTGCGGTTCTGAACTCCGCCTACAATACTGTTGTAGTATTCCTCAGTCAATAAATAGAACCTCTGAAAATCCTTGTTATTGCCATCAGTCCATTTATACCTTATCTGTGACATTGTATCACCTCCAACAACGCAAAAACGGTGCTGAATACTCAGCACCGTTGCTCTTTACATGTATTATATCATAGTCAGTCTATTATGTCAAGTTTTACTTGACAATTTCGTGGATTTGATATATAATTATCTCAGACAAGCAAAGGCGCTGCATTTTTTCGCAGTGCCTTTTTATTTTTTGGAGGGATACTATGAAGGACGGATTTATTAAAGTTGCCTGTGCAACGCCTGATGTTAAAGTTGCTGATTGTCGGTATAACGCCGACAGGATAATTGAGCTCATCACCGAAGCTCACACTAAGGGGGTTAAAATAATATGCTTTCCCGAGCTTTCTGTTACAGGCTATACCTGCGGCGATCTGTTTTTGCAGGACGCGCTGTTAAGCTCGGCAAGGGAAGAACTTGTACGAATAATAAAAGAGACAGAAAAGCTAGATATAGTTTCACTTGTCGGAGTACCGCTGGCAGTCTGCGGAAAGCTGTACAACTGCGCCGTTATCATAAACGGAGGCAAAGCTGTCGGAGCAGTTGCAAAGAAGAATATCCCGAATTACAGTGAGTTTTACGAGGTGCGCCATTTTACCGCAGCCGATGACAGTCTCTGTGCGGATATTCAGCTTGATGCTGACTATTCCGTTCACCTTGAAGATGCTATTTTCACTTGCAGGGAGCTGACCGAGCTTACCTTCGGAGTTGAGATATGTGAGGATATGTGGGTAAGCTCTACGCCGTCTGAAAAGCTTGCGGCTTCAGGAGCTGTTATAATATTCAACCTATCTGCAAGCGACGAGCTAATAGGTAAAGCGGACTACCGTAGAACACTCGTCAAATCACATTCCGGATCTCTTGCCTGCATCTATGCTTACGCTGACTCAGGTATAGGCGAATCCACGCAGGATATGGTATTTGCAGGACATAACATAATTGCAGAAAACGGTTCTGTACTGGCTGAATCAAAGGCTTTTTCAAGCGGACTTACTATTGCTGATGCCGACATAAAAAAGCTAAACTACGAGCGCCGAAGAATGAACTCTTTTTCTACTTATCCAAGTATGAATTCTGTATATTTTTCTCTTAAAATCACAGAAACTGTACTTGACAGGACTTTTCCGACGACACCATTCGTACCGTCCGATAAAAAAGCACTTGACAGCAGGTGTGAGGAGATTCTTACCATGCAGGCTGTTGGACTTATGACACGCCTACGGCATATCGGGTGCAAAACTGCGGTGCTGGGCCTTTCGGGCGGACTTGATTCAACTCTTGCGCTCATCGTTACTGTTCACGCCTTTGATTTGCTTGGCCTAGACAGAAGCGGTATTCATACAATAACTATGCCCTGCTTTGGAACGACCGACAGAACATATAATAACGCCTGCTTGCTGGCAAAGGCTTACGGTTCGACACTAACTGAGATAAATATATGCAGAAGTGTAACACAGCATTTCACTGATATAGGGCAGGCTCCGGAGACACATGATGTTACATACGAGAACTCACAGGCAAGAGAACGCACACAGGTGCTAATGGATAAAGCAAATCAGCTCGGGGGTATCGTTGTCGGTACTGGAGACCTTTCTGAGCTTGCACTGGGGTGGGCTACCTACAACGGCGACCATATGTCAATGTATGCCGTAAATTCGTCAATACCCAAAACTCTTGTACGCTGGCTTGTGAACTATGAAGCTGAGATAGAAGAAGGCGAACTGAAAAAAGTTCTGTCAGATATACTTGATACTCCCGTTAGCCCAGAACTTCTGCCACCTGAAAAAAACGGTGCTATATCGCAGAAAACCGAGGATATTGTCGGACCGTATGAGTTGCACGATTTCTTCATATACTATATGTTGAGATACGGATTTTCGCCATCAAAGATATTCCGTATAGCCTGTTTGTCATTTGCAGAATGCTTTACCAAAGACTTGATAATGAAATGGCTTAAAACTTTCTATCGTCGATTCTTCTCACAGCAATTTAAGCGCTCGTGTCTGCCTGACGGTCCGAAAGTCGGAACTGTAACTCTTTCTCCACGAGGTGACTGGCGTATGCCAAGCGATGCTTCTGCATATATATGGTTGAAAGAATTAGAAGAAATTATGTAAGTGATACACTTTCTTCCTATTTACTTGTCTTCATCATAGACATCAAACTCAAGTTCGCAATTTTCAGCTTTATCCCTGAGTTTAATAGCTTAGTCTCCATATTCAGCAAATTCAGTTTGTGTCATCTTATTTTTCATATATTGTAGCTCTGTCACTTATATCATCCTTTCAAATGAAAAAACTGAGTTATGAAATATTACACTTTATAGGTATAAGTATTGATAATCTGTGTCAGGTATGGTATAATTTTTATAAATAAGAGTGAAGGGGAGGTTGCTCGTATGCCATTCAGGATAATCAGGAACGATATAACCAAGGTCAAAGCCGATGCTATTGTTAACGCTGCAAATTCATCTTTGCTGGGCGGAGGCGGAGTTGACGGCGCTATACATCATGCAGCAGGTCCGGAGCTGCTGGCGGAATGCAGAACCCTCGGCGGCTGTAAAACAGGAGAAGCAAAGATTACAAAGGGATATGCACTTGACTGTAAATATATCATACATGCAGTAGGTCCTGCATGGCATGGCGGTGATCGCTGTGAGGAAGAGCTCCTGCGTTCATGCTACAGGAATTCCCTTGAGCTTGCAAAGAAAAACGGCTGTGAGAGCGTGGCTTTTCCCCTTATTTCGTCTGGCATATACGGCTATCCGAAGGATAAGGCTCTTGATGTTGCAGTTTCCGAATTCAGAAGCTTCCTTGAAGAAAATGATATGGACATCACACTTGTCATATTTGATAAGGACTCATTTGAGGTGAGTTCGGGCATTGTCGGTGAAATAAGGCAGTATATAAGCGACGCTTACGCAAAAAAATGTGCTGATCGTGATAAAAGGAACAGAGATAGCGATATAGTTCTCGGTATGTACCATACTGCCGAAGCAGCTAAACAAAGTGGATTATTCGGCAGGAAAAAGGAAAGTAAAAAAGAAAGCTCTGCAAGTATCATGCTTGAAGAAGAGGCAGATATTTGCTGTGCGCCAAGCATTGCGCTCGAAGATATGCTTAAAACTCATGACGAATCCTTCTCGGAAGCTTTGCTCCGAATCATAGACGAAAAAGGCATGACAGACGTTGAGACCTATCAAAAAGCCAATATTGACCGCAAGCTCTTTTCAAAAATACGCAGCGACAAGAACTACAAGCCGAAAAAGCAGACAGCGGTGGCTTTTGCAGTAGCCCTTGAACTTGACCTCTGTGAAACAGAAGAACTTCTGAAAAAAGCGGGATTTGCTCTGTCAGACAGCCTTAAATTCGATCTGATAATCCGTTATTTTATCGAACGCAGCAATTATAATATATATGAGATAAACGAAGCATTGTTTGCTTTTGACCAGAGCCTCATAGGTTCATAATTTGTCGCATTAAAAGCGACCAAAACACCTCCGTGATGATGTATACTGTAATTACAGTAAAGGAAACGCGAAAGCGGTTCCGCAGAAAACATCAAAATGGAGGTATTGTTATGAAAAAGAATTTAACTGAACTGGTATTCATTCTTGACGAGAGCGGCTCAATGAGCGGACTTACAGCTGATACTATCGGCGGCTTCAATTCTCTTATAGCAAAGCAGAAGAAAGAAGAGGGAGAGGCACTTGTATCAACGGTATTTTTCAGCAATGATTCCAAAGTTATACATGACAGAGTGAAGCTGGAAGACGTTCCTGAGCTTACCGACAGGGAATATGTTCCTTCAGGATGTACTGCACTTCTGGACGCAGTGGGAGACGCAGTTCACCACATTGCCAATATCCATAAGTATGCCCGTGAAGAAGATGTTCCTGAAAAGACATTGTTTGTCATTACAACGGACGGTATGGAGAACACCAGCAGAAAGTACAGCCACAAGGATGTGAAGAAGCTCATTGAAAAAGTGCAGGAGGAAAAGAGTTGGGAGTTCGTATTCCTTGGAGCCAATATCGACGCAGCAGAGACCGCAGGCTCTATCGGTATCAGCGCAGAACATGCAGTTGATTATCACGCTGACTGCTGCGGTACGGAAGTGCTTTACGAAGCTGTGGGCTGTGCTGTAAGCAGTGTAAGAGCCAAAAAGGGACTCAATAAGGCTTGGAAATGCTCTGTAGAAGCTGACAATGAGCGCAGGAAAAAGTATTAAGTTTGAAAATAAAAAGGCTGGGCTCATAAAAAACCCAGCCTTTATAACTTATTTTAGTTGGCATATTGAATAAGAAAAACAACAAAACTTCGTCAAAAATAAATAATGGATTTTGAAATGGTTTTATACCAGAACGGTATCAAAATTATCTGCAATGCAATGATGATTTCAATGGTTCTCTTTCCGTAACATTGGAGTTTTCAGATTTAACATCTTTAAAAATCAAGGTGATTTTATTTGTTTACTGCTTTACAATATTTCAACATATTCCACAGACTAATAAAATGAACTGGCGCAAAATTTGCGCCAGTTCATTTTGGGCTTGGGTCTAATAACTTCCAAAATTATATGTCTTCATAAACAGGATGGACACAGCTATAATGGCAATGTGCATTTAGAATTCTGTAATCGAATCCTTCATTTATAAAATTAATATGTTCTAGGTCCGATCCGGCTACCGAAAAAAATACAGCTTTTAAAGATGTCCAAATAAATGCATTGAATGCACAACATAATAATGAAGAGCTTCAAGCAATACTAAACGCATTTCATACCAAGATATCACATAAGTTCTTTACAAGATTAGAACTTAAATCACTCAAGAAATCAATGAAAATACTATGATCTTATGTATAATAGTACGTTTCCTCAAAAAATCAGGCGCCGTATCTGCGTGATAAACACCGAATAATCGAAAAACGGAGCCTTTGTGGACTCAGTTTCTCTTTTGCAAGCGGCAAACTCTGGTTATATCACGATTTCAGTCTTTTACCAAACAGATATAAGAATGAAAAATATGTCAGTTTTTGACTGGTAGAAACGTTTATTATTTATAAAGGGATAAAAAGATCAACTTCATCTTTACTTCCTAATTTTGCCTGTATAATTACTTTTTCGTCACTTTTGTTGACTTTTATCCATCTTATAATTATAATAAGTTCATAAGATATAGGCACTAAACATCTTTTGGTATAAGGAGACATAACTCATGAAAAGAACTTTAGAAATATCATCTATTGAAAAACAAACTAATAGCACTGCAAACAAATCGGTGATAATACCGATCTTGCTAATATTTGTTTTTATTATCACTTTGTATTTTTTCGGAATATGTACTTTTGGTGGAATGCAGTATACAACATCTGATTATTATGATACATTAATACATAAATTCGAGGTCTCTGCTTCTCATGATGAAGCTGTTGCCGCAGCAAGAAGTTCTATAATTGTTCTAAGGGCATTAGTAATGTTCAGCATCATAGCAGCTGTTTCTTCCGTTGCAGGAATCGTTCTTTGCATTAAAACTGTGATAAAAAGTATAAAGCTGAAAATGCAGCTGAAAGCTTAAAAGTTACTTTCATAGTTTTAAATAAAGCTCGATTTCAGCGTTTTTAATTCGTGAAAATCGCTAAAATCAAGCTCGATATTTTGTATGATATTTTGGACCAACTAATGCAAATTAAGACCGAACTGCAAGTCTTTTTAACATTTAAAAAAGAAAATTTAGCAAGAACTGTTACAAAAACAGTTCTTCAGTCTGTTAAAAAAGTCCAGCGAAAGCTGGGCTTTTTCGACAGAATGAGGAGCGGATGAAAAACCGCCCTTTTTTCGGAAATGAAAGACTGCTTTTATTTGCAAATTACATAACACCGCCTAAACGTTCTGACAAGTAAGACTGCACTAATGATAGTTGATCACATTAAAAAACCGACATCGGAATGCTTTTTACCCTATCCTATTTTTTACTCCATTAGTCTACATGTAAAATGTGATTCATTACAATAATAATCATCCTCGTTGTCGATATATCTACTAAAATCTAACTTTCTTGGACATTTCTCACTATCAACTGAAAAAGATCGGCACCAAATAAACATCGGCAAGTGCCCCATATCGCCGTTAATGTGAACAGCGATTACATAGCCGAAAGTCCATCTCTCAACCGGAAGTTCTCCGAAATGGAAGCCTTCAGCTTCAGCCATATTAGTAAACTCTTTCCAGCTATCCTCATTGTTGAGATATACCCATACCTTCTCGTCATTTCCTAACATTTCTCTGATTGTACGCATAAATTATGCACTCCTTAAAAATATTCCATAAGAGAACAAAAAGCGATCCCATCGTAACGATAGGATCGCTGTGTAAGCATTATTCTAAATCCCATCGTTCAAGCTTTAGCACCTTACGTCTTCGCAGGTTGCTGTACGGTCAACGGGCTTGTCCCTAACGTACTCTTTATGGTATTTATATAATAACATATATACTGTAAAATGTCAAGAGAATACCTCATTACTATTTAGTTGTTTTTTATATCAGCTTATAGTATCACTATTTTCAAAACACAACGCAATTACAATAACAGCTCCTATCTATATATGATTGATATCACAAATTGATGGGAGCTGTTATCTATAAAATAAGAAGGTTTGTATTTCTTAGCATCAATAAACAATTGATTTTAGCAAGTATTTATCCAAGTAATTATTCAGAAATTATTCAAATGCTCACTGATTGAAATTAGACTGATAATCAAAAAGATGCCATAATTTGTATGTTGTCCAAGTGAGAAGAGTTATAGATATCTGACTACTCTATAACCACCTTGAATTTTTATAGTTCAATATAATAGATATATTTTACTTCTGCTTATTTTTCTCTTAGAATGTTAATTAAAGAATTGTATGATTTTTTAATCATCAATAATTTAATTGTATATTTCCAGTAAATGTGACAGTATTGGAGTGCCTTATGATCGAAATCTACTTTTGCTAAGAACATCAATTTTGATACCAATATAATGGCATGTTCTTTTGACGTATTGAGCAAGAAAAAATAGGTCTTAACGGTTCATGTAAACTCTGGCGATGCAGATGTATCCGTTTGTTTTTATGAACCAGTGCCGCTGTAGTTTTTGGCACCGTGCATCCATATCTTATAGCTGAGCCAGAAGAATGCGATGCCGATAACAGGTGAGAGCCACGAAAGCACAGGCACCTTGTCGGGACGCAGTATCACAAGGCTAGGGTAGTATGCGATAAATGCTATAGGCATTAGGAATGTGAAGATGAATCTGAATACGGGACTGAAAATTGTAATTGGGTATTTTGCGTAATCCTTGAAGCGGAACGCCAGGTCGAGAACGTAGAAAGAGTTCTGTATCCAGAAGCAAGTAGCTGCTGCAGCGTTCTGCATAGCTATCATAATAAGCGAAGCAGTTATCAGGAACACTATGGTTTTTAGTAGCATGAGCGGTGTGAAGCCCAGACCTATTTTTATCCATGAATAAATAAGCGTCACCAGACCGAATGCCAGCTGTCCCAGACCTTTGATGTCGAATACCTCCGATTGATAATAGAAGAAAGTATTGATAGGGCGGAAGCAGTATTTAATGAAGTCTCCCGTATAGACGTTCTGACGGAGGCTCCAGTTGTTATCGAAGAAGCACTGTACCGGAGTAAGCGATACCAGAGAGAAGCCATAAAGGAACAGCATCTCGTAGTAGCCCCAGCCGTTTATGGAAGGGAAGTTTCTGAACAGTATCCAGAAGCTGATAAAGCCAGCGATATTGGTGCATATCATGCCGATAGTGGAAATGATGAAGTCTGCGCGGTAGCTCATTTTACTTTTAAGGTCCTGAGCGAGTATCTTGCAGTATATCTTGGCGTAGAAGCCTAAACCTTTTCTTTTCATACGTCATCAGCCTCCGTTCACAGTTATCTGTCTAAGGGAGGATTTCCAGAACACCTTGCTTATTGTCATCATTACTATGCACCATATAAGCTGTGTTCCGAGAGTTTTGAGAAGAGTTTCGATATCGGGAGAACCGTTCAGCAGAAGCGACAGCGGCGCATTGTATATGGACTGGAAAGGCAGGAAATTCACAATAGTTCTGAGTGTATCAGGGAAGAATGCAATTGGAATCGTAGCGCCTGAAAGCAGGAGAACTACGACCTGCTTCATAATATTTATGCCCCATATTGACTCAGTGTAGAGACATATAGTGCCCACGATGAAGTCTATGCTGTAATTGATAGAAACCGCCATAACTACGGAAATAACGAAGTACAGCAGATTTATACTCATAGGTATAGCTCCGTGAGTTACAACAGCCACGGCTATGAATGTGGGCACGAATGTCAGAAAGAACTGGGTGACAAATGAGCCCGAGTATGACCAGAACAGGTACTTCCGGTACTCCATTGGCTTCAGCAGGTCAAGGACTATCTTGCCCGACTGAATATTTCGTCCTATCTCCCAGACGGTATACATCTCCATGAAGTTGAACAGTGCAGTTGCAAGTACAAGGTATATCAGAGTGTCCGTAAAGGTCATGCCGTTTACAACGTCCGTTCCTGCGGAAGTGTAAATAGCCTTCCAGAGAAAATATACCACAATAAGGTACAGCATATTTCCGATTACCATTACAACGAATGATAGTCGGAACTGCAATGCCTCGATTATGCCTGCACGGGTGAGGGTAAGATATTTTTTTAATTTCATTGCACACCCTCCTCGTATATCTTCTTGATGACCTCTTCGGTGGAGATTTCCTCAAGTTGCATATCTCTTATATTGAACGAGTGCTGGAGCTTGCTGAGAACGTCCAAGACTTTGGATTTTTCTTCGTCAACCAAAACGGATATCCACTCATCGTCAGCTGATACGGAAAACCCAGGAAGCTCTTTCTGTACAAGCTTTGCCTGTTCTTTCAGTTCACCGTCCATACGGAGCTTCAGTGTACGATATGAGCCGAAGAAGCCCTTTAAGTGCTCGATATCGTTATCGTAGAGCATTTTGCCCTTGTCGATAATGACTATCCTTCTGCAGAGGGCGTCGACGTCGCCCATATCGTGGGTAGTCAGGATAACAGTTGTATTCCTTTCCTTGTTGAGAGCGTGGATAAGAGTACGTATCCTTGATTTCATGGCAACATCAAGACCGATAGTAGGCTCGTCAAGGAATACTATCTTAGGGTCGTGGAGAAAAGCTGCAAGAATATCGCTGAGAGTACGCTGCCCAAGGGACATCTGACGCACAGGTTTGTGGAGCAGGGGCTCGATGTCCACCAGTGAGTGGTAAAGCTTTAGTATGCTTTCGTATTTTTCGTCGGGTATCTGGTAGATATCTTTAAGTATCTTGAAGGATTCCACAAGTGGCAGAGCCCACCACAGCTGTGAGCGCTGACCGAATACTACGCCTATTTCCTGAGCGTTTTTGGTGCGGTTTTTATAAGGGATGTTACCGCCTACAAGTATCTCGCCCGAGGTAGGTTCGAGAACGCCTGTCATCATTTTTATAGTAGTGGATTTCCCTGCGCCATTAGGACCGAGGTATCCGACAATCTCGCCCTGTTGAATGCTCATTGAGATGTTGTCAACGGCGCGTACAGTCTTGTAGTCCCGTGAAAACAGGTCCTTGAGACTGCCCTTGAGTCCTTCGCGCCGATTGAGCACCTTGAACTCCTTGCTGACATTTTTGATTTCGATTATAGCTGACATATTTACCTCTCTTTTCTTTTTGCCTGTAATAAAAATGCTCCTGCATAATGAAGGAGCGCAGAAACGTCCATCGTTATATAATGCTGAAAAAAGTTGTTATATGGCTATGCAGGCAAACTCCTTGCTTTGTTATATTTTGTTTTTAGATGATCTTTTATATGATATGTAAGTATGTGGTGACCACATGTTCGTTATTGGGAATTAATTATTTTCAGCCACTGTTTTTTCTTCTTACCGTTTCTGTTTTGAGTTCTAAGTTAAAAGAAAAGCGATTTTTGATACTATATGTTCAATACCAAAGACATTCAAAGTACTCGAACAGATACTTTTTGGTATTATTCCATAGCTCTTTTTCTTCATCTGTGAAATCAGAAAGGGATTTCTCCAGATACAGGCTGAACCCGTCACATATAGTTTCCAGATTATGGTTCCACAGCTGTCTGGCTTGTTCCTCATTTTCAATCTTACCGTCATCAGCAATCTTTGTAAGTACACTGGGGATACATATGTTGTTTTTAGAAAGTAGGCTATTTTGGGCAGAATAAACATAGCTATTGAATTATCAAGATCTAACATATCATTATATGAAAAAAACAACCTTTAACGAATTCAGCATGTTTTTTGCGCTGAGTGTGTTCAGCATCATCGTCGCTGAACATTAATTCATCGTTCTTTTTGAGTAGTTCAAGGACGAATTTTGCTTCTTTTTCCCATCTTTACATATTATTACCTCAGATCCATATTGTTAATATCGTGAGTAGTCTATCTTGCGGTGAAATATTGAACTTTTCTGATCTGTTCAGCTTTCAGTTCCCAAAAAGTAGCCTGTACAAACCTGCCTGTTGCTGTAAATCCGTTGTCAAACGATTCTATATCAAATATGTTTTGCCATGAAGCAATCATAGCTTCATGCTTTTTATATTCAGGCAGTTTTTCAAACTGTGATATATCCCTATTATATGCTTCTTCACAGGTTGCACTGGACAGATACTGATTATTCATGACAAAATACCAGGCTTCTTCATCGGACAAAACTACTTCATTATCTGGTATGTCTATCTCAAGACATACCATAGATTCGCCTTTACTACCATATTCTGATTTCCTCAGATCAGGTTTTTTCCTTTTGAAATTATGAATATACCATGCCCATACAGGTGATATAATACCTTTCGGAGGTGGTCCTATGCGTTTTATCATTTCGGATACAAGCCAGTCATACGCTTCAGGGCATTCGTTTCTCCATGCTGTATTTTCAGAAATTTTATCATCAAAACGATAGTGACCTTCGTTAATTATTTGATTATATATCTCAGCAGGTTGTATTGTCCATAATTTCATGACGTTCCTCCATATTTTAAAACTAATAAATACTTTTATAAGTTAAATGACCGGACATGGTGCGTATGATAATAACTCTATATCTTTCATTTATAAGAATCTGCACTCTGTTTTGTAGATTTGACACAGTCTGTTTTGGACTTTTTTAATTTCTGAACATAGAAAATATCTTATCAATTATCACTTCAAAAATATCATCCTACATATCCGTATTTGCTTTTATGAGTATTATTTATCATATCAACAAGTCTGTTATACTCTTTTTTGTAAGATATCTGTTCTCAGATTTCGAATTTTACGTATAACCTATCACTGAACAATCGCCTTGCGGTGACAATTTCTGAAAAGAAATACTACTCTTTTTTGCTGAACTTTCATGTTACTTGCTATTATCTATGTAAGCACCAAGCAGATATGCTTCTTCACATTCAGGAATATGATGTATATCCATATCATCGGTATGAAGCATTGCCGCCCTTCCGATATTTTTCCAAGCAAGCCGTTTCATCATATAATTAAAATGCTCATAAAGCAGTTCGGGATGACTTCCACCGGCAGCAACCAATAATGCACCGCATCTGTTCTTGCCGATCAGCTCAATTCTGTCAAACTCAGCCAATGCCCAAAGTCTGTCGATAACATTTTTAAGAAGTCCACTGTATGACCAAAAAAATAACGGAGTAGCAAAAACGATTACATCTGCCGAGCGAAACTCTGCGTATACGATGTCCATATCGTCACGCTGAATACAGGGATGTTCTTTCTCTTTTCCGCCATTCATACAACCAATACAACTATGAATATTCAACTTGCGTAGTTCAATGACACTGACCGTGTGATTAACCGATTCAGCACCCTTTCTGAACGAGTCTATCATCGCTGCTGTGAAAGCGTTCACTCTTGCAGAGCCGTTTAATACGAGAATATTTGACATTTTCGTACCTCCCGTCAAAATCATGTCTTCATTATACAACAGCAAAGCGTGAGTGTCAAGGAATATCACTTTTTGAAGAAATATTAAAAGTGGAGATGAAGATATCAGTTTCACTGTAAAGACTGGTATCTGAAAAAACAAACTGCAAGATTGTTAATCTATAAAATTCAAGATTATTTCAAAAGAACTGTTGAGTTACAATTCTTTTTTTTCTTTTACATAAGTCGGTTTATAATGAAATGCAGTTATTACTTACTTTTTGTCAACTATTTGTGCCTCAAAATTTAAATTGCATGATTTACAAGATGTTACTAATGTAAAAAACTTGACTTGCGTGATGGCATTGGATTTAAACACGAAAGATAAGTTGTATTATGAAATAAATGATTGAGCTGATACCTCATTTATATTTTGTATATTCCGGAAACCTTCTATATGCGGAATATACATATATTTATAACAGAGTACTGTATTTGTATATATTCAACTTAATATTGACAAAAATGTTGAGATGTGATATAATATATGTATAGTAAATTGCTTGCTTTTAGAAGAGGTGATAAAAATGTTTATTGAATAATGGATAATTAAATTAGCAATTTTTATCTTCAAACATGACGAATCCCAGCTTATTTAAAAACAGGAGGATTATTATGTATGCAGGTATTTTTGATTACAATGATAATGATTTTATAATTCCATTAAACAATAATATGGGTGTGGACTCCAATGGTAATTTAATGAGACGTATTGACGAATACGTGGTTATGGATATGAATTCAGGTAAATTTCACTACACATCTCCTTGGACGGAGGATGATAATAATAAATAGTTTAAAAACGAAGAAGGCTGGACACATTACAAGTCCAGCCTTCTTAATTATTTATAGAGATTTTCAGTAATTTCATAAATTTAGAAAACATTACTTTGCCTTCTGGTATTTAGTTTTCAGCTATGTCATAATCTTCTGATAAATCACCTGATAGTTGGTATATCTGTTAAGATTTCTGTGACTTGCCACACTTAATGAGAGAATCTCGATTGTCATTATTCCGGCACTCTCCTAATCATTTTTGTGATGTTCAGTGCTTAGAGGCTTTCTTTGTACTTGCTGTTTAATACGTTTGCCTACTTTGCGAGTTCATAATATTTCCTTAATAACATAATATCATGTTTGTGTCGAAAAAACATAGTATTTTTCAGTTTTACGTCATCCAAAGTATAAATTCCCGTTTGATTAATTGGCAGAATAACGTTAATATTAATAAATAACAGCTCCTGTCTAATTGGACGGGAGTTGTTTTCAGTTATCGTAAAATATGTGACAACTTGTAGTAATGTGAATCTTTTACACTCTGATTTTGACAGCCACATTGAGACTTGAACTCAAATATCGAGCATTCAGATTATTTACATTTTAGCAAATTGCTACCTTACAAATTAGGCTTATACAATCATTACTTTCAAATACTCATTTACTAGACTATACTGCATTTACACTAGATATTCATAACATTGTTCTATATCCGTCTTTTTTGCCTTTCCTTGCCCGTTCTTTCATAAAACTGTTTCTTATCATTATACAACATTGCATCGGCAAGCTGGTAGAGTTTATCAATTGTACTGTCATCGGTTTTCATAGCATACCCGATAGAACATGTATAGGAAGTTTTAGCTAATTCCTGTCGTATTCGTTCTATCAATGAAAGAACCTCATTTTCCGAAGTATCGATACATAAGATCACATATTCATCTCCGCCTATACGATAAACACGCTGTCCGTAACGCGCGGCTTCCCAAAAGCAATCTGCAAGTACCTGAAGTGCAGTATCTCCTGCTTTATGCCCTTCACGGTCGTTGATCTCTTTTAATCCATTCATATCCATTGCAACAACCGCTGTAATGTTATTTGAATATCTTTCAGCATCGGTATAATAACTTTGACGGTTCATAAGATTCGTAAGCGAATCGCGTTTTGTGTATTTTTGAAGCAAAAACACATAGTAGAGCATAACATTTACAGCAATTGTCATATTAAACCAGTGCGATGTTGAGTCACTTGCAAATAACGGGAGTAACAGACATATGACAGAAGTCAGAGAAATATATAGAATCAAACGTAAATCTTCTTTCTGTGCTTTGCTATGTCTGAACAAATTAAATATGAAATAAAACAGGTACAGGGCGTTGATAAAATATGGAAGATAGCCGAGTGTCCCGCGACAAAAATGATTATCTTCTGAGAAATAAAAAACTATCCCGGTCGGAATAGAAACAAAGCATAGAACTGCATTCATTATAGCTGGAAAGAAAAGATATCCCTTTTGGTTAGGAAACATGATCATCACGACTGTTACAAGAATAAAAGTTATCAAACTGTAATTGAAAGCACTTAGAATCGGTCTGAACATTGAGTATTCTGTTTGGTTTCCAAGGTAAGTTTCTGCATAGCAGGAGATAGAATACAAAAACATCATCATATTTGCTATGGAAATTCGGCGTATCATTTTCTTATCCAAATGAACATCTGAATACAACACGATTCCCATACCAAGCAGTAAAACCAACATAGCCCAATGTTCGTGTAAATAACCGAGTATTGTCAGTTTAACCACCCCCCATTATTGACATATTCTCCGGTATAAGAAAGATTTTCTATCTTATATCAGGTTATTCTTAATTAGCAGCTTTGCTTCTGCCATAATAAGCATCTTTATCATTGAAGCGGGGTGTTTCCACTTCAATAAAGACCTGACGATAATCATGTGCTTACCCGGAGCGAATGTGACAGTTACTTTTGCAATAGCGAGATTGTTTTACTGAATATGTTGATTATTATACTGTTTCGGGGGACAGTCTCAAACTATCCATAATAATCTTTCATATCAAATCTCGACTTGTTAAAATCAATAAAACTCTACATATCCATTATTATTTAACAAAAAACAGAGTGTAAAAATTGGGCGTTTATATCAAAATGTTTTATGTATTTGCTTGGCGTATGTATATTATAACACATATTTGCTGAAATGACAATATTTAATACAAAATAAATTATAAATTTTTTATTACAAAACCTGCTGATTCCATAACGTGATTATATAATCTGATTCATATACGGATTTGTTCATAATTATTGCTTGAATAATCATTAATCGAATGATATAATGTACTTGTTCAAATGAATATCATTTTTCAATAACTTTTTTGCAACAAAAATCTTCAAGGAGGCATTTATCATGAAAAGGAAAAAAATATCTTTAAGTATTGCTGCTTTAATAATTGCATTCTCTCTTTCGTGTATGGTTACTCCAAATCCAGATAGCTTAAGCTCTTCTGTCACTCCTATAATAGCAGCTGCTGATTCTGACTACACCTATGGTTCAACAGATTTGTTCAATTATCAGAAGTATTCAGATCATATCGTTATATCAAGTTGTAAATCAATGGATATGACATCTGTTGAGATACCTGCTAAAATTGACAATTTACCTGTCACTGAAATTGGAATGTATGCTTTTCAGTTAAATACAATGAAGAGCCTGCAGCTTCCTGATACGCTCAATGTAATCAACCCATATGCATTTGGTATGTGTAAAAACCTTACAACATTAACGATTCCAGACAGCGTTAATAAAATAGGGATGCATGCATTTGAAGAGTGCCCTGCTCTTGAAACAATTAATTTCCCCAATCATTTGGTAGAAACAGGCGATTATACATTTGACAATACACCGTGGCTTAATGCACAACGTAAGATTGATCCGCTTGTAACCGTTAACGGAGCTCTGATAGATGGCAGGACCTGCAAAGGAGAAGTGGTCGTACCTTCAAGTGTCAAATTTATTGCATCAGGAGCATTTGCTAAGAATAACGAAATTACTTCTGCAGTAATACCTGCAAATGTAAGCAATATACCTGATAATTTATTTTGGTACTGTTCAAATCTTGCCTCGGTCGAGCTTAAAGGGGCCGAAACACTCGGTTTTGGTGTTTTTGGAACTTGTAACAAACTTACAGATTTAAAAATATCAGGTAAATTGAAAAAAATTGACGGATATACCTTTACTGATAACACATCTACCGCTACTATAACATTTTATGGGAGTGAAGCAACCTGGAAAAGTGTAGAAAAACCTGAAAGCGATGCTTTCTTGCAAAGAGCAAAGTATATATTTGATGAAAACCATACTGAACCCATTGAAGTACTCAGGGGTGATGCAAATTGTGACGGTCAGATTGATCTTTCAGATGCAGTAATGATAATGCAGGCTCTTGCAAATCCTAATAAATACGGTTTAGACGGTACAGCAGAGCTTCATCTTACTGAACAGGGAAAAATAAACGGTGATATGAACGGTGACGGTCTTACTGTTGGTGATGCGCTGGCTATACAGAATGTGCTGTTAGGACTTGGTATTTAACCTAATACCGATAGAAGTTTCCGACCTCTATATCGAACGAGAATCGATTGCTCATCTGTGTACTAGAGGAAGCCGCCGTCTAGGAGAGGCGGTGGAAGGATGTCACCATTGTGTATCTATGAGTAAAAATGATAACAGTAAGGAATATAACGAAAATCCACGGTGCAAGTGAAATAGCTTGCACCGCTTTTAAAGATGTGAGTCAGACGATAAGCGATATTGACATTATTGCTATAACAGTTTAGTTGGGCTCAGGGAAAACACGCTCATTTATGTGCTTTCAATACTTGATGCTTCAATGCAATTATTGTATCAGCTAAATAACATGATATAAAAAGGAGGAGTTTAAAATGGGGAATTTTTTTACTTCAACTCAGATTTTTGATAATGAAATGCTTGGCAGTAAACAATTCATTGATAAATTCTGTAAAAAAATGGCTGAAGAAGGCTATGAGACCTGTAACAGCGACGAATGCGAAATATCATACATTCTGAAATTTGCAGATAACTGCAAATGGGTGACTATAACTTCTGAAGCTTATGAACAAGGAAATGAAAAATCTAAAATGGATACGGGAAGAATAGCTAAAATGCTTAAAACGACTTGTATCAATACAGAGGTCATTGACAGTGACTGTGCGGTCATGGACTTGTATGATAAAAACGGAAGAAAAGCTGATACACTTATCATGGGGCGAGCGGACGACTATTTTGACGATGATATACCGGAGCCGTCTGAAAAGATATGGAAGCCGTTTTTATGCAATAGTACATGGGAGCAGTTCAGAGAAATCCAAAAAGGGGAATATGAATTTATTGAAGATGGACTTTCAAAGCTTGCACCTATTATCGGTATAGACAGCTGCAATATTACATTTGCGGCAGAATATGCTGATGTGTCTGCAAAAAATATTTTTGTGCTTAGTTTTAGGCAGCCAAATTCCCTAAAAGAGAAAAAAATAACATTAAAAGAAGCATTTATTGATGTGTTTGGCAAGGCACTTGAGCCACTTGGGTATAAAA
>NZ_JAGCFH010000157.1 GCF_017650195.1 Ruminococcus sp.
CCACAACAACAACAACAACTTCAACAACAACTACCACTACAACCACAACAACTACTACAACAAGTGCAACTCTCACTACTACAAGCACTACAAGCTATATTAGCGAGACTACAACAACTACAAGCTTCCCCGGAGGAAATACAGATAGTGTTACCAAATGGGGAGACGCTAACTGTGATGGCGGCGTCGATCTTGCAGACGCAGTAATTATTCTCCAGTCCCTCGCAAACCCGAATAAATACGGCCTCTCCGGCACGGATGAGCACCATATTACCGAGCAGGGAGCCCTCAACGGCGACGTTTACGAGAACGGAACGAACCTCACCGCAAATGATGCTCTGAGCATTCAGAAATTCTGTCTGAACCTCATAAAAGAGCTCCCTGAAAAATAAATAACTAATTCATAATCAAGAAATAAGAGGAAACCTGTTTCCTCTTATTTTTTTTACCTTTTTGTAAAATGTGTACAAATCTTTAAGAAGCCCATTAGGGAAATACACGAAATTCCAGAAAACTATTTACTTTTTTTTTTCGATATAATATAATATGAATGATGAATAGGCATCGGTGCAAGCTCCCGTCGGGAGAGCCTATTTTTCGCGGATTACAGACGGTATAACCGCAATGTTTGCACTGGCATTGCGTTATAAATTATATCTTACAAAATATCAGGGAGGGTATTCAAATGCACAAGAAAAATTTCAAAGCGGTTGTAAGCAGCCTGATGGGTGCTTCAGTTATCGCTTCAAGCCTTGCTGCTCTCGTTCCTATGAATGCAGCAGCCGGTAACTGTCTTGGACAGAACGACTTCGATGATGGAATCGGTCTTCCTTGGCATATCTGCGTAACTAACCCCGCAGAACAGTCTTTCACTATCAGCGGCGGTACTTACAACTGTACTATCGTTAACCCCGGCGGAAAGACCCGTGGCGGTGACTCCAGATGGGACTGTCAGTTCAGACACAGAAGTCTCCACATTGAGTCTGGTCACTCATACAAGATCCACTGGGAAGTAGACGCTTCCAGCGAGGGTGAGCTCCATACACACATCTCACAGCTCAGCGGTGTAGGCGGCGTATGGCAGAACAACTCAGAGCAGTGGTCACAGGGCTGGAACAACGTTAAGATCTCCAAGGGTAAGAACGAGTTCGACAGCTCATTCACAGCTGCTGAGACTATCGAAGTTGCTGAGTGGGCATTCCACTACGGCGGATCAGGCCCTTACCAGTCAACTGACTGTTTCCCTGAGGGAACAACCCTTAAGTTTGATAACATGTCTCTCGAGTGCGAGACCTGCGGAAGCTCATTCAAGGACGAAAAGTCAACTCCTTGTCTCTGGGATCCCACAAACGAACTCGGCGTTATCACTCCTAGAAGTGACGTAAGAATCAACCAGGTTGGTTACTTCACAAACGCTCAGAAGCTTGCTACTTATGCTACAAGCGAAGAAAAGTCTGCTGTTAAGTTCTCCGTAAAGAAGGGCGGCACAGAGGTTTACTCAGGAACAGGTAAGGTTGTCGGCTATGATAAGGATGCAGGCGACTACTGCCAGATCCTTGACTTCTCAGAGGTTACAGATCCCGGTACTTACACTATCGAAGTTGATGATACAAGCAATACATTCCTGAACAAGAAGACTCAGGAAACATACAAAAAGTACATCAGCCATGAGTTCAAGATCGGTGACGATGTTTATGACGGTATCCTCACGAACGCTATGAACTACTACTATCAGAATCGTTCAGGTATGGATATCGAAGAGACTTACATCACATCCTACAATCCTAAGGACGACAAGAGCAAGCTCGCTCATAATGGTGGTCATGCTCCTTCAGATATGGCTTATGTTCAGTCTGAGTGGGTTAAGTCCTACGGACAGGAATTTGATGGAGACAAGACATACCAGATTGACTGTGTCGGCGGTTGGTACGATGCTGGTGACCACGGTAAATACGTTGTTAACGGTGGTATCTCTGTATGGACTCTCCAGAATATGTACGAGAGATCTGTTGCTCAGGGTACAGATTCCAAGTGGGCAGACGGCAAGTCAATGAAGATCCCGCAGAGCTACAGCGTTGGTAATATCAAGTTCGACGGCACAGGTACTCCTGATGTTCTCGACGAAGCAAGAGTTGAGCTCGAGTGGATGTTCAACATGATCGTTTCTTCCAAGGATTCAGCTTGGAGCGATTGTGAAGGTTTCGTTTACCACAAAATGCACGACCACAAGTGGACAGGTCTTGCTACAAAGCCTTACGACTACCAGAAGGAGTGGGGCACAACACGTATAGTTAAGCCTCCGACGTATGCAGCTACATTCAATATGGTAGCTTGTGCTGCACAGGCTGCACGTCTCTGGAAGGGCATAGATGATTCATTCGCTGAAAAGTGCCTCAAGAACGCTAAGTCTTCTTGGGAAGCTCTTATGGCTAAGAAGTCCAAGTGGCAGGGCAAGGACGGCTCATGGAAGACCGATCCTCAGTTCGCTCCTCTTGATCAGGCTATCGGCGGCGGCGGATACGGCGATACTTATGTAGACGACGACGCTTACTGGGCAGCTTGTGAGCTCTTCTCAACAACAGGCGACAGCGAGTACTATGACTTCCTCAAGAGCTATAAGAATATCCACGACGGCGACGGACATGATAAGGCATTCGATATCACCACAAGCCTCGGCGGCGGTGAGAACAGCGGTTCATTCAGCTCATTCAACTGGGGCTGTACAGCTGGTCTGGGTACTCTGACTCTTCTCCTCAGCGAGAATACATCTGCTGATGATCTTGCTACGATAAAGACAAATATCCAGAAGTGTGCCGATTCATATATCGACTTCGAGAACAGCTCATCAAACGGTATGGGTATTCCTTATAAGGGAACAACATTTACCGATGATATCAACGCTCCTGGTGAAGTTATCGAGGGTTATGAGTGGGGTTCAAACTCATTCGTTATCAATAACGCTATCGTTATGGCTTATGCTTACGACGTATCAGATCACGATATGAAGTATGCAAACGGTGCTGTTTCAGCTCTCGACTACATCTTCGGACGTAACGGTCTCGGCTTCTCATTCGTTACCGGCTACGGTACATATCATTCAAACAATCCTCACCACAGATACTGGTCTTACGAGCTTGACCACGAGTTCCCGATGGCTCCTTCAGGAGTTATGTCAGGCGGTTGTGGCGCAGGCCTCCAGGATCCTTATGTTGGCGGTCTCGGCTACCAGAGAGGTAAGACAGCTTCACAGAAGTGCTTCGTTGACTCTATCGAGGCTTGGTCTGTAAATGAGGTTACTATTAACTGGAACGCTCCTTTCGCTTGGGCTATGTCATTCTTTGAGGATGAGGCTGCAAACTTCAACAAGAGCGGCGGTCAGACTACACCACCCAAAACTACAACCACAACTACAACTACAACTACGACTACATCTAAGGACACAACAACAACATCTACCACCTCAAATGGCGGTACTACCACTGTTACTAAGTGGGGCGACGCTAACTGCGACGGTGATATAGATATGTCAGATGCTGTTCTTATCATGCAGTCACTTGCTAACCCGAACAAGTATGGTCTCGGCGGTACAGACGCTAAGGCTATCACAGCTCAGGGTCAGGCTAATGCAGATGTAGATACAGGCAGTGCAGGAATCACCGCTAACGATGCTCTTCGCATCCAGGAATTCCTCCTCCACAAGATCTCATCACTTGATCCTACTAAGTAATTCTTAGTAATCTTTATCAATAAAATAAAGCGGCGCTTCGGCGTCGCTTTGTTTTTAAGGAGGCGGTATTCTGTCTAATATACTTGATTATCTAGACTGGAGAGGCGATGTCCCCTTCTCTGCCGATCCCTTCAATGAGATCGATGGAATGATACTGTCGCAGCTCTGCTACGTTAACCTTGAGGGAGTCGTTTCAGAAAGCTTCGGCGAGGAGACAGAAATCCCCGAAGCTTACCGCAAATACAGACCTGATGATGTCGACGTAAAAAGGAGAATACTGACCTTTGATCAGGACAATATCCTTTTCAAGAAGCTGTCAGAGTCCAAAAGGTTCAGCGGCACTACCTTACGGGGCTTTATATGCTCTGTGGAATCTAACGAGGATATGCAGTTTTCCGCGCTCACATACCGCCTCGGCGACGGTAGCGGCTTTCTAGCCTTCCGTGGCACCGACGGCACTGTTGTGGGCTGGAAGGAGGACTTCAACCTCAGCTTCATGCCACAGACCGCAGGTCAGGAACGTGCGATAGACTACCTCAACACTGCCTTTGTGGACGGTGAAGCCCCTATACGACTCGGTGGTCACTCAAAGGGAGGTAATTTCGCTATATACAGCGCTCTATACTGTACAGAAAGCATACGTGACCGCATTGTTAATATCTATTCCTACGATGGGCCTGGCTTCCGTGATGAGGTTATAACCTCTGAGGTATATAACAGTATCCTCCCGAAGATAAAGTGCTTCATACCTCAGGTATCAATAGTTGGTATGCTTCTGGCAAACTCCTCTGAGCCGAAAATAGTGAAGAATACTGCCATCGGTCTCAAACAACACTACGCCTATAACTGGGAGCTGAAGCGCAACCGCTTCCTGCTTACCGACAAGCTGAAAAAGTCGGGAGATGTGATAAACAAGGCTATATCTGGTATGCTGGAGGAGTTCAGTGACACTGAAAGAGAAATATTCACTGAATCACTCTTTGAGATACTTCAGGCTCCTGACAAGGAAACTCTGAAGGAGCTGAACAAGCTGAGGTCATATCCAGCGATAATAAAGGCTATATCAAAGCTAAAGCCAGAAAATCAAGCGGTAATGAAGGAAGCCTTCCGGAAGATCGCCCAGAATGGCAAAGGCGCTTTCTTTAAATGACAAAAAGGCTTCACGAAATATCCGTGAAGCCTTTAAAATTTACTGTTAAAAATCAGACACCGTACTTAGCTGTAGCAACAGGAACACCAGGTCCCATTGTTGAGGTAACTGTGCAGCTCTTAAGGTAAGTACCCTTTGCAGCAGCAGGCTTAGCCTTAACAACAGCCTCCATGAGTGTGTTGAAGTTCTCTTCGAGCTTTGCAGCGCCGAAAGAAGCCTTTCCGATAGGACAGTGAATGATGTTTGTCTTGTCGAGACGATACTCGATCTTACCAGCCTTAGCCTCTGTAACAGCCTTTGCAACATCAGGGGTTACTGTACCAGCCTTGGGGTTTGGCATAAGACCACGAGGTCCGAGAACCTTACCGAGACGTCCAACGAGTCCCATCATATCAGGTGAAGCGATAACAACGTCGAAGTCCATCCAGTTTTCCTTCATGATCTTGTCAACGAGATCCTGACCGCCAACATACTCAGCACCAGCGCCCTGAGCCGCCTCATACTTGTCTTCCTTGCAGAATACGCATACACGAACAGTCTTACCTGTACCGTTAGGGAGAACAACAGCGCCTCTTACCTGCTGATCAGCGTGTCTTGAGTCAACGCCGAGACGGATATGAGCCTCGATAGTCTCATCGAACTTAGCCTTTGCGTTCTTGCAAACGAGGTCAAGAGCCTCTGTGGAATCATACTGCTTTGCATAATCAACAGCCTTTGCGCTGTCAACATATTTTTTGCCGTGTTTCATTATATTTCCTCCTATTTAAGTGGTAATACCGGGAGCTTATAGCTTACCCGATTAGCGGAATTTTCCTCCCACCAATAGAACTCTGAACGGGATAACCTGTATCCCACTTCATCATTCAAAAATTTGATCAGTCAACAACTACAACGCCCATTGAACGAGCTGTACCAGCGATCATGCTCATAGCTGCCTCAAGTGAACCTGCATTGAGGTCAGGCATCTTTGTCTCAGCGATCTTCTGTACCTGTTCCTTAGTGATGTTTGCAACCTTGGTCTTATTGGGAACTCCCGAACCGCTGTTTATGTTGCAAGCCTTCTTGATGAGGACTGCTGCGGGCGGAGTCTTAGTGATGAACGAGAATGAACGGTCTGCATAAACAGTGATAACAACAGGGATTATCATACCGATGTCGTTCTTTGTTCTCTCGTTGAATTCCTTTGTGAATGCCATGATATTAACGCCGTGCTGACCGAGTGCCGGACCAACAGGCGGTGCAGGAGTAGCCTTTCCTGCTGCGATCTGAAGCTTAATGTAGCCAACTACTTTCTGTGCCATGTATTCGCACCTCCATAAATGTGGTAAATGGCGAGGCAAGAATTATTTTACCTCTCCCACTGAATCCATACTTCGGATTCTTTTTGACCTGAATTAGTCCTCCACCTTGATTACCTGACTTACAGGCAATGTAGTGGGGGTTTCACGACCGAACATAGAGACAAGAAGGTCTACAGTACGATCGTCGAGATTGATATTCTGAACAACGCCAATAAATCCGTCCATAGCGGTACCCGAGATACGCACATTATCGCCGACCTTAAAGTTAACGGTAACGGTATCAGTCTCAAGACCGAAGAGCTTCTGTACCTCCTCCTCTGAAAGGGGGGTAGGCTCTGAAGCCGGACCAACGAAACCTGTACAGCCTCTGGTATTTCTTACGACATACCACGAATCGTCGTTCATAATCATTTTAACGAGAACGTAACCCGGATAGGTTTTTCGTTCTACTTCCTTTGTTTTGCCGTCTGTGATCTCAGTAGCTTTTTCGGTAGGAACTCTGACCTCTTGGATAAGTTCATGAAGCTTGCGGTTTTCTACGACCTTTTCAATATTCTGAGCTACTTTATTTTCATAGCCTGAATATGTGTGGATTACATACCACTTAGCTGCTTCTGACATAATGCTCCTCCTGATCTCCTAATAAATTAACCTGCGTTGTAGATCGAACGCAGTGCTGTGAGAAAGCCCTGATCTATCAAACCGACGAGGATCGCTGCTGCAACGATAACGCTGACAACGACAGAAGTGTTATTGATAACTGTCTTCTTTGTCGGCCAGACCACCTTTTTGAATTCGACTTTGAGGTCCTTGAACCATTTGATGATCTTATTGTCCTGTTTCTTTTCGGACTTTTTTTCCGAAGTTGTATTCTTAGCCATAAAAATACTCCTTCCGATTACTTTGTTTCCTTATGAAGAGTATGCTTTCTGCAGAACTTACAATGCTTCATCATTTCGATTCTGTCAGGGTCATTCTTCTTGTTTTTCTTGGAAACATAGTTGCGCTGCTTGCACTCTGTACAAGCTAAAGTAACCTTTACTCTCATATCGGCACCTCCTGAATTATTACTTCCTTTGTTACCAAAGGTAGGTTGTTTGCCTCCCTCGCACGGGGACAAAAAAATAAACCCCCAACGAGGTACTGATATTATAACACATATAAATATAAAAGTCAAGCCTTTTTTGAAAGAAAGTTTTAGTTTATAATGCTTAATACTTAGCAGGAGCGGATATTATCCGATACAGCCTTTGATGAACACATAATATCCTCCCCTAAAAAAACTGACATGGCAGTTCTATATGGCTTATTATACTCCCAAAAGCCCTAAAAGTCAACCTAAACTAAAGTCAGCGTTTATGTCACGGGCGGCATTCCTTTAGTCACAACGCAGTTATGCCAATACCGACACGGATATGCTCCGCCGCCCTGCTAATCACTAATCTCTAATAGCTTGTGGACGGCAGAACGCAGTCTGCACATGGCTATTGACTTTCAGTCAGTAAAGGTATATAATAAATAATGTATATGCTTGTGAAAGCTGCACAGAATAGCTTTGGGGGTGTATACATTGTCAGACGGAAAAAGCGGCGGTGCACCCGCCGAAGAAATGCTTGACGAAGCTGAGCTTATCCGTGAGAATGGACAAGCCATAACAAGAAATTCAAAGCACCTGATACACTGCCTATCAGTTATAGGGCAGATAGAAGGGCACTATGTTCTTGCCGAGCAGAACAAGACCACAAAATACGAGCATATAATCCCGGCTCTCGTCGCTATCGAGCAGGACAGGAGCGTTGAGGGACTTCTCATCATAATCAATACCGTCGGCGGTGACGTGGAAGCTGGTCTTGCCCTTGCGGAACTTATCGCAGGCATGAAAACTCCCACTGTATCACTAATAGTCGGCGGCGGACATTCCATAGGTGTTCCTCTTGCGGTAAGCGCTAAACGCTCGTTTATTGTTCCCACAGCTTCAATGACTATCCACCCTGTTCGCATGAATGGGACTGTCCTCGGTGTACCTCAGACTCTCTCATACTTTGATAAAATTCAGGACAGGATAGTACAGTTCGTCACAAAAAACAGCAATATCACCGAGAAGGACTTCCGCACTCTGATGATGAACACAGAGGAGCTTGTCCTTGATGTGGGAAGCGTTGTTGAAGGCGAAAAAGCCGTAGAGTTAGGACTAATAGACAGTATTGGTAGTCTCTGCGACGCTATTGACTGTCTGTACGATATGATAGAAAATACAGAAAAAAGATATGCGGACTGACCGCAGCTGTGCCGATACGCGTTTTTTTGCGTAGAAAATGTGTTATCATTATGGTACAGCTACATAGAACAAAACGGAGGCATATATGGCAGAAGCAAAGAAAAAAAGCACGGCTTCAAAGTCAAAGAAGCCGGAAGCTCCCAAAAGGGAGCCGATAAGCAACGCAAAGACAGCTCCACAGAACGAGAGCAATCAGTTCTGGTCGATACTGCTCTTTGCACTGGGCGTACTTACTGCCCTGATAACGTTTATACAGGGCGACAAGGGCTGGCTTGCGTTACATAAGTTCATGCGCGGCACCTTCGGCATAGCAGCCTTTCTTATACCAGTAATACTCATATACACCGCAGTAAAGCTGGGAAGCGAGCAGACCAAGAAGGATCTCAGCAGCAGAGTGATATGGTGTATCGCAATGATATTCCTTATAAGCGCCGCATTCCAGATATTCGCCGTGGGGCGTATACCGGGAAGCGGTATTAGTGGTCACGTAAAATGCCTCTACGACAACGGCGCGGAGCTGAAAAGCGGCGGCGTAGCCAGTATGGTGATAGCAGGACCTCTCCTTAAATTCTTTGGAAAACTTGGTGCAAAGCTCTTTGCCCTTGTACTTTTCTTCGTATTCGGTATGCTCCTTTCCGGCAGAGGACTGATAGAGTTCTTGAAACTCCTTGCAGCTCCCTTCGTATTCATAGGCAGATGCTTCAACGGCTTGCAGAATATGCTGGTAGGCGGAGAATTTGTGGACGCCTTTGATGATGACCTTGACGATGAAAAGGAAAAGAAAGACTTCGACGCAGATCTTGAAGCTATAAATATTGCAAATACCCGTAAATCGAGGCAGAAGCCCTCGGAAAGAGCTGCTCAGAACAAAAAAGACGTTGAGGCTCTCCCTGACGGATTTTTCCTTGATATCCCTCTTCCCACCGACCACCTCATAGTACATGACGGCTACGGAGATGAGGAGATCGGTCCGGATATAGACATAGACATCGAGCCTGCCCCTGCGGAAAAGCCGGCGGCAGAACGCAGAACAGCTCCAATAATCGAGGAGAACTATATCCCCGAGGAGGAAGAACAGTTCTGGGGCAGTGCCTGGAACCTGCTGCTGCCGGTGATCGTTCTGGCGGCGGCTTCCCTGGCGGTGCGGAGCCTCCATATCGGGTCCTTCACCATGGACAGCGC
>NZ_JAGCFH010000158.1 GCF_017650195.1 Ruminococcus sp.
CTGCACATGCAAAGGCTCACCGCGAGGGCGATATTCATATACATGACCTCGATTTCTATACGCTGACAACTACATGTACACAGATCGACCTAAAGAAGCTTTTCACTAACGGCTTCTCCACAGGACACGGCTTTTTAAGAGAGCCTAACGATATTGCAAGCTATTCGGCACTTGCCTGTATCGCTATTCAGTCTAATCAGAACGATCAGCACGGAGGTCAGAGTATCCCTACATTTGATTATGCTATGGCAGACGGCGTAAAGAAGACTTATGCAGCAAGATATAGACAGAATGTTGCAAGAGCATTATCGCTTCTGGTTGGTGTGGAAAATGAATTCGAGATAGTTGAAGAGATAAAGAAAGAATTATCCGAAAAAAATGAATTGAAACCAATCCTTTCGAACGATAACGGCTACAAGGAAAAGGAACTGGAGCTGTTGCTGAAATATACAGATAAGGAAACTGCTGAGAAGATTCAGGATTTCGCTACAAGAAATGCGGAAAGGGAAACAGACAGAGCTACTTATCAAGCTATGGAGGCACTTATCCACAACCTTAACACTATGAACAGCCGCGCTGGCGCACAAACTCCGTTTAGTTCTATAAACTACGGTACAGATACGTCTCCCGAGGGAAGAATGGTAATAAAGAACGTTCTTCTTGCACAGGAAGCCGGTCTCGGAAATGGCGAAACACCTATTTTCCCGATACACATTTTCAAGATCAAGGAAGGCATCAACTATAATCCTAGTGATCCTAACTATGATCTTTTCAAACTTGCCTGCAGAGTATCTGCAAAGCGACTTTTCCCGAATTTCTCCTTCATAGATGCGCCGTATAACCTTCAGTATTACAAGGAGGGCAATCCTGATACAGAGATAGCATATATGGGTTGTCGTACAAGAGTTATTGGAAATAACTATGATCCTTCGAGAGAGATAGTTACAGGAAGAGGAAATCTCAGCTTTACTTCTATAAATCTCCCGAGGCTTGCAATAAAGGCAGATCATAATGTTGGTCTTTTCTTCGATATGCTTGAAGAGAAAATGGAGCTTGTTATTGCTCAGCTAATGCACCGCTTTAATATCCAGTCTCAAAAGAGAGTTAGAAACTATCCTTTCCTCATGGGACAAGGAATATGGATTGACTCTGATAAGCTCGGACCTGATGATACAGTGGGAGAAGTGCTTAAACACGGCACACTTTCTGTAGGATTTATAGGACTTGCTGAAACTCTTAAGGCTCTTATCGGTGCTCATCACGGTGAAAGCGAAGAAGCAAGAGAGCTCGGTCTAGAGATAATTTCGTCCATGAGAAAGAGACTTAATGAAGAGTCAAAGCGTACAGGTCTCAACTTCTCACTTCTCGCAACTCCGGCAGAAGGTCTTTCAGGACGTTTTGTACGTATGGACGCCAAGAAATACGGAATTATCGAAGGTGTTACAGACCGTGATTACTATACAAACTCTTTCCATGTCCCGGTATACTATCCTATTAGCGCTTTTGAAAAGATTAAGATAGAAGCTCCGTACCATGAGCTTACAAATGCCGGTCATATAAGCTATATTGAACTTGACGGCGATCCTCTTGAAAATCTAAGTGCTTTCGAGAAGATAGTTCGCTGTATGAAGGAATCTGGTATAGGCTATGGTGCTATCAACCATCCTGTTGACAGAGATCCTTGCTGCGGATATACCGGTATAATAGGCGAAACATGTCCATGCTGTGGCAGAAAGGAACATACAGATAATGTTGCCTTTGACAGAATACGTCGTATCACAGGATATCTCGTTGGTACACTTGATCGTTTCAATAATGGTAAACGCGCGGAGGAACATGACCGCGTAAAGCATGATGTATAAGGTGATATAATGAAACTTAGAATTGCCGGAACCGTTAACGATTCTATCGTTGACGGTCCGGGAATAAGATTTACTGTATTTGTTCAGGGCTGCCCTCATAACTGCAAGGGCTGCCATAATCCACAGACCCATGATTTTGAAGGCGGTAATGTTGTAAATATAGAAGAGCTTCTTGAAAAGATAAAAGGAAATCCGTTGCTGGACGGTGTGACATTCAGCGGGGGAGAGCCTTTCTGTCAGGCAGAAGCTCTTGCTTCACTCGGCAGACAGATCAAGGAGCTTGGGCTCAATATTGTAACGTATACGGGCTATACGTTTGAAAAGCTCTATGAAGACCGCAGTCTCGAGCATTGGGAGGAGCTCCTTAAGGTCACCGACATTCTTATTGACGGTCCGTTTATCCTTGAACAGAAGGATTGGGAGATAAAGTTCCGCGGAAGTTCAAATCAGAGATATATCGACTGTAAAAAAAGTCTTGAAACAGGACAGGCAGTCGAAACCGAACCATAAAAATTATAAAGCAGACCATTTAGTTAGCTTTTTTTATGGAAATAGTGGGTTACCGAGCCTGAAATTATTATAGGCTCGGTAATTTTATGTCAAGATTTCGTCACAGAAGGTTACCACTTAGTCTGCTATTATATAATAAATAAAGGCGGTCATAATGACCGCCTTTATTATTGAATATA
>NZ_JAGCFH010000159.1 GCF_017650195.1 Ruminococcus sp.
CCCTTCACTATACGGACATTGGGATGATATTTTGATGGGGTGTTATGCCTTATTCAGTTTTTCACAAAATTCTCTATAAGCTCTGAAATTTCCGCAGGTTTCAGAGTTTTACCAGCGGAAACTAGCTTCTCATTGATCACAAGTGCTGGCATCGACATAGCACCGTACTCCATTATCTTCTGCAAGTCAGTGACATACTCTACCTCGATACCCATTCCCTCAACAGCCTTGACAGTGTTATCATAGAGCTGATGGCAGGCTTTGCATCCCGAACCGAGTACCTTGATGCAGCATACACCGTCAACAGGTTCACCACAGCAAGTTGAGGCTGATGCGCTTGTATACTGCGCTCCGCCGCAACAGCAGCATGAAGTTGCCTCTCTCTTCTCTTCCTTTTTCTTGCTGAATAATGACATAGTGTTTTCCTCCTAAATAATGTAATTCTGAATGATATTGAAGAAGTATCCTACAAGGATAATTCCTACAGTACATATAGCGATAAAAATACCGAGCAGCTTTGGCTTTATCGCTTTTTTCAGCATTATCATAGACGGCAGCGACAGCGTGATAACGCCCATCATAAACGCCAGTACCACGCCGAGCTTTGCACCCTTTGCAACAAGTGCTTCTGCAATGGGGATACAGCCGAAAATATCTGCATACATCGGTATTCCGCAGATTGCTGCTATGATAACACCGAAAGGATTTCCGGTGCCGAGAACTTTGACTACCCATTCTTCGGGTATCCAGTTGTGGATAAATGCACCGATACCCACGCCGACTATGACATAGAGCAAGACCTTTTTAGCAGTTTCAGCAACTTGCTCCCAAGCGTATTTCAGGCGGTCACGCTTTGTCAATTCGTTTTGCGGCGTGTCAATGCTCTTGCCGTTTCGGATAAATTCCTCCACCTGATCTTCAAGGTGCAGTTTTTCAATTAGTGTACCGCCTGCAACTGCGATGACAAGCCCGACTATCACATATATAACAGCGACCTTCCAGCCAAATATACTCATCAGCAGGATAAGTGAACCCAAGTCAACCATTGGTGACGAGATAAGAAATGAGAACGTTACGCCCAGCGGAAGCCCTGCGCTTGTAAACCCCATAAACAGCGGGATCGAAGAACATGAACAGAACGGTGTTACAGTTCCGAGTAAAGCCGCGATACAGTTTGCTCCGATACCGTGAAATCTGCCGAGTATCTTCTTTGTACGTTCGGGTGGGAAATAGCTCTGTATATATGTGATGATCAAGATAAGAACGCCGAGCAGCAACATGATTTTTATCGTGTCATAGATGAAGAAATGCAGACTGCCGCCGAGCTTGCTTTCGGTATCAAGACCGCAAGCGTTCAGCAGGGAGCCGATAAGCCTATTCAACCATTTCATGCCGAATACTTCATCCTGTATAAAGTCCCACACTCTTATTCATCACCTCCGAGCATTTCGGTCAGTATCTCTGCTGCTGTCCTTACCATTTCGGGACATAGGGTTCCGAACAAACCGTTTGATCTCGCATAGTTTTTTCCTTCCTCAGTTCTGAGATCGCAGCCGAGAATGTCCCGGCAGATGTATGAATTCTTGCGTTTCTTGAACTCGTCAAGGAATTTAACTGCCATAGAGCTGCTTTTAGCACGACTTTCAGTGTCGTTAAGGTCGAACTGACCGTACTTCATTCCAAGAACCATAAGAGCTCCAGTACAAGCGCCACAAACCTCGCCCTTGCCCATTCCTCCACCGAAGCATGAACCTATCTGCAAAGCCTGCTTTTCGGTAATACCGAACTGCTCCGCAAACGCCGCAAATACCGCCTGTGAACACTTGTAGCCATTTTCATAATAATGAACTGCTTTTGATACATTATCCATTTTCTTTTCCTCCAATAGTCATATTTAGATATATCTATTCGTTTGTCGTATTTTAAGCCGTATGATCATACGGCTTATTGATTATTACAGCATTTACAATCGTTTTCAGTTACTGCCGTGATCTCTTTCAGGCAGTCCATAGCGACTTTCGCACCTTCCGGTGAAATGGAGTAGTGCATCCACTTTCCCTCTTTTCTGCCGACCACAAGTCCGCTGTCGCAGAGTACCTTCATATGGTGAGAGAGCGTTGGTTGACTCAGGTGTAGCTCCTCAAGAAGATGACAGGCACACAGCTCGCCATGTTGCAGAATCCTGAAAATCTGCACTCTGTTTTCATCACACAGCGCTTTGAAAATCACAGTGATTTGCTTGTTTGAAAGCTCCACGGTCTCACCTCACATTGAAGATTTTCTATATTATATCACACACATAGAAAAATGTCAATATGTTTTCGCAAAAATAATATACGCCCGCCGAGAAAAATCCCGACCGGCGCTGGTGTTATACCTTATTCAGTTTTTCACTGTACTTCAGACCGTCCACAATTCAATTGTCTTTCTTTTTCTTTAGAAAAAGAAGCGGTATATTGTAGTAAACAAAGAAAAACAATGATAATAATATCATACTTCCGCTTACGCCCCAAGTAAATGTGGCAAATGTTCTCCCATTACTATAATAGCCTACGAAATAGTATTCATCAGGATCATCGGGATCGTAGCGAATGATGACTGTATCGCCTGTTTTTCCGACACCTGCCCCTGCATAAAGGTGATCATATTTGAAAATACCATCAGTGTCGACCTTAATATCACTATAAGCTCTACCCCATAAATATCTGTTTTTCGGATGTGATGTATCAGGAATCTTTCTTGAACTTATTCTCTCGTCAACAACGACTCCTCTTATTTCAACTGCACATTTTTTCACCCTATTCCAGTAGCTAAACATCGGAAATGCTCCTAATAAAAGAATATAAGGGCAAGAAGCAACGTGAAATTAGGTGTACATATTTCTTCTTTCTTGTTTTTCTTTTTCAAACCGATAAATCTCCTTTACCATACAACTTCAAAGGCTACTTCCGCTTCCTGCGTATCATAGTCAACAAATATGATTATAACATAATTGCTGTCATCTTCCGGGTCTTCGGCAGCATTTATTCCAATCGAAAATTCTACCTTATCATCATAAATCGCTATTCCATAAACATTCCATGTGTATGCTAAAATAAAATTGACCCCTTTAAGCATAAAATGCTGATTAAAAATTGACCCCCCAGAATAAATCCAGTATAATTAAAAAATAGAAATTGTACTGGAGGTAAAAGGAAGTGTCAATAGAATTGGATATTTACGAAAAAATAAGAGATTTTCAAAAAAAGGGCTTCGGCAAAAAAACTACAGCTAAGCTTTTAGGGATATCAAAAAACACAGTAAAGAAATACTGGGATGGAGCTACTGTTCCTTGGGTTAGAAAAGAAGGCAGTGGTTCAGTAAGCACAGTAGTTACTCCAGAAGTAGTAGCATTTATCAATAAGTGTATCGAAGAAGATAAGGATGCACCAAGAAAACAAAGGCATACTGCCAGAAGAATATATGATAGATTGGTCAGCGAAAAGGACTTTAAAGGTGCTGAATCAACCATTAGAAACGAAGTTGCTATCATCAAGAAAAACAATCCAAATGCATTTGTTCCGCTTTCATTCATGCCGGGAGAAGCAATTCAGGTTGACTGGGGAGATGCTGATAGATTGAATAATCATCCCCTATATCTATGAAGGCATATTCAAAGGTTGAGGGGAAATATCGACATATATGCGGAAAACGGCTTGCTTTTTCATGATCTATGAAGTATAATAATTGTAAAGAGTAAAAAATCTGACCGAGATCAGTTTTACGCTGTTCATTTTTGATCGAACAGACAGGAGGATTCATATGGGACTCCATTTTATGGATTCAGACGGCATTTTCTTTGTCGAAGATAAAAGTGTCATTCATGAAGACAGAGGACATCGCAAGTTACTC
>NZ_JAGCFH010000015.1 GCF_017650195.1 Ruminococcus sp.
GCTTCTCAGCCACAGCTTCACCAAGTCTGCGCTTGGGATGAGAAACTGATGTGAGCGGAACATCACAAATAGAAGCATATTTTGAATCATCAATACCTACTACAGACAATTCACCCGGAACACTTATATCATGCTCCTTGCAGAACTGCAGGAGCTTTACAGCTATATTGTCGTTATAACACACTACAGCTGTGGTTTCACCAAGAAGCTCAAGGAGTCTGTTCTTGCCTGAGGTAAATACGGAATTCTTGTCAGATGTGGCAAACCACAGAACGTTATCTTCCGCATTTCTCAGTCCATGGGCTATGCAACTTTTCGTGAAGCCGCAGTACCTCTTGTGCCCTTGTATATCGTCAAGTGCGAATATACCTGCTATCTTTCTGTGACCGCAGTCAAATATATAATCAGCTGCGACTCTTCCGGCAGCCTCGTCGTCCATAGCAACGCAGGGATAATCGGACCACGGATACTTTGCATTGAAGAATACGACTGGTATATTTTTACGCCTGAGCTCGTCATAGAGCTCCATATTCGGATTAGGAAGAGCACTTTTTGAGGGCTCTACTATCAATCCCTGAACGCCTCCGGAGATCATGCTCTGAAGAGCCTGCTGCTCCTCTGCCACCTTATTATGAGTAATTGCAAGTTGCATCGAAAAGCCCGAATCATTAAGCACACTCTCGATACCCGTTACGATCTGAGGGAAAATATAATCTGTGAAATAAGTAGATATAACACCAATATTTTTTGTCTGTACATTGGATAAGGGCTGTACGAATCCAGATGAAACGAAGGCTCCGCTTCCTCTTACTCGGCTGATAACATTATCGTTTTCAAGGCACATGAGTGCCTGTCTTACGGTCTGTCTGCTCACGCCGTGTATCTCGCACAACTCCTTTTCCGTAAGGAACCGGTCCTTTGGCTTAAGCCCCTTTGAAGAAATATAGTTCTTTGCCCACTCAACGATTGTCAAATATTTATAGTCTTCCATAATACCCTCCATGACCGATGCTGCATCGCATTTTTCTTCATGATAGCACAAAATATTAAATTTGTAAATACAACTTCCAATTTGTACAGATAAATTTGTGCGTACACACAATAAATTCTTCCGCCGATTGTGCAATATAACAATACTCCTCTGTCGCGATAAAATGACATTATGTATACTTCCGCCCTCTCATTACTTTACAGCACAAAAAGTTAACAAAATAGCACTTGAATGTTATTTTTAAATATGTTATAATTTCAAAAACGCACGATTTGTGTTTTGACTATAAATGGACAGTGAGGTATTTTAGATATGGATTTCCGCGAATATCTTGACAGATGTGATTCTGTGACCTGCATTATGTCAGTTGAAAAAAAACCGGACGGCAGCTATGGCGACATTAGGATAGTTGACGGAAATAAAGCATATATCGACTCGATAGAACGTAACAACGACGTGTCTGATGTTGCAAAGGAAAAAGTATTTGTTCCGAATTCCCTTTACACCAAGTACTTTCCCTTTGATCTGAATTTCGAGAACTATTGCTACAGAGCAGCGGTAAAAAAAGAGGTTCTTCACGCCTATGTACACCCCGAACGCTTCGATATATGGTTCAATCTCTTCTTCATGCCTGTAACGAGTGACGACGAGAATATGGGCTACTGCACCTATACATATACAGCTTCCAGTGAACCGAATCCAGAGCTTATGTCGAACACCTCACTTGAGATTGCTTCAAATGTACTGCAGGCTTGTATAAAGCTCTATAGCGGCTCTGATTTCCAGACATCGATTGACGATGTCGTTGCTCATATTAGAAAGATAACCAACGCCAACCGCTGCGTGCTCCTGCTCACCGATTTCAGCGCCGGAATGTGCAGGCTCCTGAGTGACAACCATGTTATAGAAGGTCCGCAGGGTTCGATAGATAAGATCATAACAGGAGAATTCTTCGATATAGTTTCAACATGGCCAGCTACAGTTGACGGAAGCGACTGTCTTATAATCAAGGATGAAAAGGACATGGAGTTCCTGAAATCCAAAAACCCTGTATGGTACGAGTCTCTGAAGCAGTATGACGTAAATACTCTTGTGCTTTTCCCAATCAACTACGGCGGTGAGACAAAGGGCTACATCTGGGCGACTGATTTCGACGTTGAAAACGCTCTTAAGATTAAGGATATACTTGAATCTACAACGTATTTCATTGCCTATGCCATTGCGAACTATCAGCTCCTCAACCGTCTCGAGATAATGAGTACTATCGACCTTCTCACAGGTATCAAGAACCGCAACGCCATGAACAACTACGTTAACGCTCTCGTTGAAGGTAAGGAAGAATATCCTGAAAACCTCCGCGTGGTCTTTGCAGACCTCAACGGTCTGAAACAGACTAACGACAGTTGCGGTCACATAGCAGGCGACCTTCTCCTGAAAAATGCCGCTCTTATCCTTCAGGATACCTTTATCGGACAGGATGTCTACCGTGCAGGCGGTGACGAATTCACTGTTTTCGTATCGGGCATGAGCGATGAGGAATTTGAACAGAAGATCGCTAAGCTCCGCAGCTATGCCGATAACTCTGATGGCGTGAGCTTTGCCGTGGGATACTGTTGCGACGAAGGCAGGAAGGACATCAGGAATACCATGAGCCTTGCAGATGAAAGAATGTACGCCGACAAGGAATATTATTACGACCGTCATCCCGAACGCAGACACAAATGACATTACAAGTTCCCCGGAGCTGTTTTCAAAAACTTCTCCGGGGTATTTTTTATTATCTGGAAATATCTCTAACTTCCCCTTGTTTGACATAAAAGCGATTTGGTGTTATAATACTTTTGTTTCGATTTTTATACGGAGGTGACATTTATTAATAAACATACCATGTTTCCTCTCCTGCTTGCGGCAGTATCATCTATACTGACCCTTGTTCTTGACGATAATTACGTATACTCAGCAGCCGAGGACTTTACAGAAATTCTTCCCTATACTTCCGAAAACGGTATCATAACACTCGACGACGGACAGCAGTGGTTCAAGGCCACAGAACTTGAAAATGACAGAAATTATCTCATCACTGTCAGACGTTCCGACGGCAGTGATGTCATGCTCACCGCTGACGACAAAATCAGCGCTGAATATATATGGCACTACGCAGAGGACAAGATGGTCACAAGCACCTCGTTCCACCGCAGTGAGCTTTACACGGATACTCACCGGCTCTGCTGCTATGACAGCGACCTGTATCTTACAAAGAACTGGTGGACCTCCGGTGATCAGACATGGAATTACGACGGAAGCCGCCTTTACTACAATGACGACGGAAAAATAACCTATCTGACCTATTCGGAAATGGACGATATCCACTTTGGCTGTACTGACGACCCTTCAATGGCCGCTCAGATAAGCCTTTACACTGCAGGCGAAGAGCTTGCTCGCTGCATAAAAACACAGCCCTGTGCCGAGAGTTTCGTCATTGAGGGCAGCGGCTATCAAGCTCCTGTTTTCTCGCTGGAACTTATTAACGATTCAATTGTAACGGACAGTGTAAAATGGTTCGTGGACGGAGTGGAACAAACCGGTGGAGAGCTTTCTTTTACAGCCGATGAGCTTACAGACCAGTCCGCAAGTATACATAGGGTAAGTTGTATCGTAGAAGCTCATGATGGTGAGGAACACCATTACCGTGAAAGGTCTCAAGACGCGATCTTTGTTATCACAAAGGGCATAGTTCCCGATTCCTTCATAACCTTTTCCGATGTACACGAACAGTACGATCTCATAGGCAAAGCCATTGAGGGAGTTCTTGAGCGTACGGGTGGCTATATACCGTCGCTCGTAGTTTGTACAGGCGACCTTATAAACGGTCCTACAATGGATCACGATACAATGCTCGACAGGTATATACCACGTCTTAAGCCATACCTTGGAGGACTTGATACTGTTTTCGTAGCTGGCAACCACGATTCGAGCAAGGCTATATCAGAACTGTCCATAGCTGCCGGTCTCGGAGCTGACGACGGCTTTTCAGACGGCTGCGGAGTTATATTCAGAGGATCCTCTGATGAAGTCGCAGAAAACGGTACCAACTGTACAGCGGCAAAGAATATCATAGTCTACGGTATAAACTATGACACGATAAATAAAAGAAGCGGTGCTCTTACCGTTCAGGATTACGATTGTATAAAGGATCAGATTGAGAGCTTTCTGAACGAGACGGCAAAGAACTATCACGGAGAGCTGATAGTATTCTCAGCTCACGCTGGTCTTCACGTACTCGGCGTACAACCTCAGAGCGTCAACCTCAGCGGCTACACAGTTGGCAGCTGGATAGGCGCAAACGCATATAATATCGATCATTCCTACGATATTGCAGAGCTTATAAATTCCTACGCAGATAAATACGGCATGAATATAATCTACCTCTTCGGTCACGACCATTCACGCAGCGAAGAGGAGTTCATACTCACAGAGGGCGATGTACTCATCTCTCCCACGAAATCTGAATATAAGGAAACAGAAAGTCTTCCCCTGAACTTCACCTACGCTCACGCTGGCTATCTTTCAACGACCATTGGTATAGCCGATGCTCATTACAGCTTTATCTACAAAAGCGGTGATAAGCTCGTATACGAGTTTCTTAGAGCTGACACTCCCGATTTCATGAAAAAGAAGGAAATCAAGCTGAAAAAAAGCACTACAGCAGTTGTTTCTACAAATACTGCGGCTGTCACTACCATAAAAAAAAGCAGCAGTCCTCAGACCTCTGATAAACTAAGTTTAATGCCTGTCCTGCTTTTTTCCGCAGGCTTATTCTGGATAAGCCGCAAACAAAAAAACAAATAACACATAAAGCCCATAAGAAAGCAATGATTGATCATACTTCCTTATGGGCTTTTTATTATCCTGCATCTTCCTTTTTCAGTCAGATGTTTGTGTAATTGACCAGAACTGCATAGAATATCATTTACTCATATTTTTCACAGTTCCACAGTATCTGTTGCTATCTTCTCGCGGAAGCACATATCATGCTCGACAAAGAGCATGGATGGCTTGTATTCAAGCAACAGCTTTTCTATCTGCATACGCGAATAAATATCGATATAGTTTAGCGGTTCGTCCCATACATACAGATGTGCAGGTGTGAGCAGACTTGCAGCTATAAGTATCTTCTTTTTCTGCCCCTCAGAAAGTTCACTGATATCCTTTTCAAAATGTGAACGCTCAAAGCTTAACTGCCTGAGAACGGTACAGAACATACTTAGCTCGATACCTCTTGATATGCACAACCTGGAAATATCCCCTTTGAGCATTGAGGTATCTTGATCCACATAAGATATAACAAGCCCTGAAACCGTTTCGCACAGTCCTCTTTGTATGATGCCTTTTCCTCTTTCAGTATCACCGGCACCTGCAAGCACAACCTTTATCAACGTAGACTTTCCGCAGCCGTTGCTGCCGTTCAAAGCTATCCTGTCTCCTCTTTTCACAGCAAAGCTGACTCCGGAAACAACGTCCCTATTTAATCCATCATAGGATAGGCTGAGCTCTCTTACATTTACAAGAGTGCTGCTACGATGCAGGAGCTGAACGAGCTTAAGTTCAGGAGTACGCTCTATATCGCTGAGCAGTCCCTCCTTCTCCTCTATCTCTCTACCAATTCTCTTTTCAATATTCTTCACTCTGCTTTGCATTTTCTTCGTCTTCGCACCTATGAATGAACGGGTACTTATACTCCTGTCGTTCTCCTTTATTGGATCAAAGCCTATCTTGGAACGCTCGCTTTTGTCAGCCCAGTCCGAAGTTCTCTTTGCAGCCTGTCTCAGCTTTTTTATCTCCTTTTTATGCTTCTCATTCTCTGCAAGTGAAAACTGATCCTTGCGTTGTTTGTTTTCCCACCAGCTTGAAAAATTTCCGCTCTGTACCTCAATACTCTTCCTGTTGAGCACGAGCACATGATCCGTGCAGGCATCAAGAAGATCACGGTCATGGGATACAAGTATGAATCCGCTCTTTGAAGCGAGATATCTTTTCACAGCTTCACGCGCATTCATGTCAAGATGATTTGTGGGCTCGTCTATCAGAAGAAACTCATTTTCTCCGGAAAACAGTACAGCCAGCAGCACCTTTGTACGCTCGCCGTGGCTGAGTTTGCCGAATGGTCTGTAAAGTAGCTCCGCAGTTTCATCTAGCTGACTTAGCTCGCATATAACGCGCCACTCCTCGCAGTCATGCTTTATATTCTCAATAAAAGTGCAGGCAGGTTGCATCAGCTGTTCGTCCGTAAGCTGATACGGAAAGTACTCAAAGCACACGGAAGCATCTATCGAACCGCTGTATTGATACTTTCCCATGAGCAGATTAAGGAATGTTGTCTTTCCCTTTCCGTTCCTTCCTATAAAACCAAGCTTCCATGCAGTATCTATTGAAAACGATACATTCTCAAAAACATTGTCCACGCTTCCCTCATAACCAAATGTAAGGGAATTCACTCTTATCTGTGACATATTCATTCCTCCTTCTGAGGACCTGAAAAGGGTCCCTTTGCTGCCAAAAGGACCCATTACGCACTTATAACCTCACGAAAAAACAGATGACACACCTGTAAAGCGTCCATCCTGAAAATATAAAAGCAAAAAGAGGTTATGAGAACATAATCCACTTTTGGCAACATGACAAGACAGTATGCCTGTAAACATCACACTGTCAGAATATTATTCATGTGTTCAAAAGTGAATTATCTTTTCATCCTCACACCTCTTTCGTTAATTGTTATTAACATTATATCACAGCTTCTCAGCTTTGTCAAGAAAAATGCCGCAGACAAACTGCGGCATCATGTATAATTCATCAGCCCCAGAATCTGTACATCCCCGAGTTTGCCACTTCGAGAAAAAATATTTTTGAGTCAAGCCAAGA
>NZ_JAGCFH010000160.1 GCF_017650195.1 Ruminococcus sp.
ACATTTGCCTTCTTCGGAGGATACATACCGGGAATACCGATACCTACTCCGTTTTTCATCGCGGTGCTGTGCTTCATAGCAACATGGCTCGCACTGAAATTCACTAACCTCGGGCTTTATGTGCAGTCGGTGGGAATCAATGAAAAGACCTCGCGCCTCAACGGTCTGAATCCGGCGCTCATAAAATTCATGACTTATGTGATACTCGGATTATGCGTAGCGGTGGCAGGCTTCATAAAGGTCAGCAGACTTTCTACCATAAACTATTCCGTTGTTGCGAAGGATATAGAAATGGACGCTATCCTTGCGGTAGCTCTTGGCGGAAATTCTCTCAGCGGCGGTAAATTCAAAATATCCGCGTCGATACTCGGAGCTTATGTTATACAGTTCCTTACCACAACGCTTTACAAATTTCAGGTGCAGTCGGACGCTCTTCCCGCCTACAAGGCAGTAGTAGTAATACTGCTTGTTATACTGAGCGCACCGATAGTAAGAGAAAAGACAGCAGCCGTTTTCAGGAAGCTGCGCGCCCCTGCCAAGGCAGAGAGCAAGGGCTGATAACGCGGACGTGGAATGGAGGAATAATATATGCCGCAGAAGGATATGACTTCCGGTAAAAAAAGCCGGAGCCTTATAGGAGGATTATCGGATTCCAATCTTCTCATGTCCATTACTATCATCGTATTCATACTGATGTACGTATTTGCGATATTCAGATATGGTGCCGGTTTTCTGAAAGCACAGACTTTTTTCAATATTCTCAACGCAAATGCCGCACTTATTATACTTGCCTGCGGAATGACTCTTGTTATGATAACAGGCGGTATCGACATATCTCTTGGCGGACTGACAGCACTTGTGAGTATGTGCTCGGCCGTTTATCTTGATATGCACGGCGGCAGCGTTTCCGGAGCGATAATGATATCTCTCGGTATCGGACTTGCCTTCGGACTTGTACAGGGTCTGCTTGTAGCTTATCTTGACATACAGCCGTTCATAGTAACGCTTGCAGGAATGTTCTTTGCAAGAGGCATGACGACGATTGTCAATACGGCACCATTCAATGTTCAGAACGAAGCGTTCGTAAAGCTCAAGGAGACAAGGATAATTATCCCAGGTATGGGATCATACAACAAAAGGGGCGATTATATAGATGCTTATATAGAGATTGGCGTTGTAATCGCACTTATTATAGTTGCCGCGCTATTCCTTTTCCTGAAATGGACAAAGACAGGAAGAAGCTTTTATGCAGTTGGCGGCAATAAGCAGAGCGCACTTATGCTTGGAATAAATGTTAAGAGATCAACCTTCCTTGCATATCTCATGTGTGGCATCTTAGGTGGAATTGGTGGATTTGTTTATTTTATGCACGTAGGCTGCGGTTCGGCATCGAATGCTTCGGGAGCTGAGATGAACGCTATCGCGTCATCGATAATCGGCGGAACAATGCTTACGGGAGGCGTCGGAAACATAATAGGTACATTGTTTGGTGTACTTTCACTAGCTCTCATTCAGAATATCGTATCATCAGCAGGTCTTTATCAGGCATGGTGGACGGGAATCACAAACGCTTCTATGCTTTGTATATTCCTCGTCGTTCAGAGTATAATCATTGCCCGCCGCAAGAAAGCAAACCTTTCAGCGGCAAAGTCTGCGGAAGCAAAAGGAGTTAAAACATGAGCGGTGCAGAACAGATAAAAAACGGAAAAGCGGTTATTGGTATCGAGTTCGGTTCAACTCGTATCAAGGCGGTCCTTATTGGTGAGGATCACGCACCACTTGCGGCAGGAGTTCACGACTGGCAGAACGAGCTAGCTGACGGAGTATGGACATATTCATTGGAAAGTGTCAGAGCAGGTCTCCAGGACTGCTTTGCCAATCTTATGAAAAATGTTGAGACCAAATACAATGTGAAGCTCGAAAGGGCTGCTGGTATGGGTATATCGGCGATGATGCACGGATACCTCGTATTTGATGAAAATGATCAGCAGCTAGTTCCGTTTAGGACATGGCGTAATACCATGACAGAGGAGGCAGCTGACAGGCTTACAGAAGCGTTTGAGTTCAATATACCTCAGCGTTGGAGCATAGCTCACCTTTATCAGGCTGTTCTGAACAACGAGCCTCATATAGGCAGGCTTGCTTTTATGACCACCCTTGCAGGCTATGTACACTATATTCTCACTGGTGAAAAGGTCATCGGCGCAGGAGATGCTTCTGGAATATTTCCGATAGACCCTGCAGTATGCGATTATGATGCAGCTATGCTCACAAAATTTGACGAGCTTGCGGCAGGAACAGAGCTTCGCTCTGAGGTTTCGGAACTGCTTCCAAAGATTGTTTCAGCAGGAGAATGTGCAGGAAGACTTACGGCTGAGGGAGCAAGGCTCCTTGATCCTACAGGGACATTTTGTGCAGGAGTACCATTCTGTCCGCCTGAGGGCGACGCACAGACTGGCATGGCAGCCACAAACAGTATTACTCCGCGAACCGGAAATGTTTCGGCAGGAACGTCAATATTCTCAATGATAGTGCTTGAAGATAAGCTCTCTGCGGTACACCGCGAGATAGATATAGTAACAACTCCCTGCGGAGCTCCTGTGGCTATGGTACATTGCAACAGCTGCACCTCCGACCTCGATGCATGGTTCGGTATGTTTGGCAGTTTGCTCAGGGAAGCAGGAAACGATATGCCAAAGGGAAAGCTGTATGATATGCTTTATTCTCTTGCAGCAGCTGGCGACCCAGACTGTGACGGTATAATTTCCTACAATTATTATGCAGGTGAACCTGTTACAGGTATAAAGGACGGAAGACCACTGCTCATGCGCAGTCCCGATTCGGACTTCAATATAAGGAATCTTGCAAGGAGCCTTGTATATTCCTGCGTCGCTTCACTGAAAGCAGGCATGGATATACTTACCGAGCAGGAACACGTTAAGCTTGAACGCATCTTTGCACACGGCGGATTTTTTAAAACGCCTTTCCCAAGCCAGAACTTCCTTGCGGCTGCACTTGGCGCAGATGTTACGCTGATGCAGACCGCAGGAGAAGGCGGCGCATGGGGCATAGCCCTTCTTGCCGCGTATATGGTGAATAGGGCCAGCGGTGAAACGCTTGTGGATTACCTTAACGGAAAAGTATTCGCAGATATGAAGGGCAATACCGTATCACCTAAAAAGGAAGATATTGACGGCATCAGCTCTTACATGAAAAAATATCTCTCGGGGCTTTCAGCTGTAAGAGCTGCGGCTGCCGAATAACAGAAAGGACAGATACAGTATGAAATTCTGGTTTATTACGGGTTCACAGTTCCTTTACGGCGAGAAAACTCTCCGTCAGGTCGAGGAGGACTCAAAGAAGATAGTTGACGGACTCAAGCTTCCTTTCCCTGTTGAGTATAAGCTCACGGTTAAGACAGAATCCGAGATAGAAAAGATCATCAGAGAAGCAAACTATGATGAGGAGTGTGCAGGAATCATAACCTTCTGCCATACCTTCTCACCTTCCAAAATGTGGATAAATGGACTTGCAATCTTACAAAAGCCTTGGCTTCACTTTCACACGCAGTTCAACGAGACTATACCCAATGAAGCTATCGACATGGATTACATGAATCTTCACCAGTCGGCGCACGGCGACAGGGAGCATGGTTTCATTGGGGCTCGTCTGCGTATGCCGAGAGCTGTAGTTGCAGGACATTGGCAGGATCCTGAGGTCCAGGCAAAGATTGCTGAGTGGCAGCGTGCAGCTGTAGGCGTTATGTTCAGTCGCAGCCTGAAAATTGTTCGTTTCGGTGATAATATGCGCGAGGTTGCAGTAACAGAGGGCGATAAGATCGAAGCACAGCTCAAGCTTGGCTGGCAGGTCAACACATTTGCTGTAGGCGACCTTGTTGAGATAATGAACGCTGTTACAGACTCCGAGATAGATGCATTGATTAAGGAGTATGCAGAGCTTTACGATTACAATAAAGCTGATGAGGATACTATAAGATATCAGGCACGTGAGGAGATAGCTATTGAGAAGATACTTGTACGCGAGGGAGCAAAGGCTTTCTCGAATACATTTGAGGATCTTCACGGTATGAAGCAGCTTCCCGGACTTGCAACACAGCACCTTATGCATAAAGGCTACGGCTTCGGTGCTGAGGGCGACTGGAAAACAGCAGGTATGACAGCTATAGTCAAGGCTATGTATCCCGATGGAAACACCTCATTCATGGAGGATTATACTTACGATTATAAGCACGAGCTCATACTCGGCTCGCACATGCTCGAAGTTTGCCCGTCTATTGCGGCAGACAGACCGCGTATAGAGGTGCATCATCTCGGAATAGGCGGTAAGGACGCTCCTGCAAGAATAGTATTCGAGGGCAGAGCGGGTTCTGCAAAGGCGTTATCGCTTATAGATATCGGCGGAAGATTCAGACTTATCCAGCAGGATGTCGAGTGTGAGAAGCCTTTCCAGTCAATGCCTAATCTCCCTGTTGCAAGAACTATGTGGAGACCAGCACCTTCCTTCCTTGAAGGACTTGAATGCTGGATAATCGCAGGAGGAGCTCATCATACAGTGCTCTCTTATGATATATCCGACGAGACTGTAAGAGATTTCGCACGTATCATGGGTATAGAGCTTGTAGTTATAAACAAGGACACAACCAAGGAGAAGCTTGAACGCGATATTATGATCGGAGATGTGATCTATGGACGTTAAGGCACTTAAAGAACGTGTTCTTAAAGCAAACCTTCTTCTTCCAAAGTACGGGCTAGTTACGTTCACATGGGGTAACGTTAGCGAATATGATCGCGAAACTGGTCTTATCGCTATAAAGCCCAGCGGTGTTGAATATGATTCAATGACTGCCGATGACATAGTCTTGCTGACTATCGACGGAAAAAAGGTAGAGGGTGAGCTTTCACCTTCAAGTGATACTCCTACCCACCTTGAGATATACAGAAAATTTGAGGGAGTATGTGGAGTAGTCCATACCCACAGCAGATATGCGACTTCCTTTGCACAGGCTTGCATGGGTATCCCTGCATTCGGAACTACACACGGCGATTATTTCTACGGCGAGATACCCTGTACAAGAGAAATGACCGATGAAGAGGTAAACGGTGATTATGAGCTCGAAACAGGCAGGGTCATCGTTGAATGCTGTCCTGACTATAAGAATATACCTGCGGCTCTCGTAGCTAATCACGGTCCGTTTGTATGGGGAAAGGACTGCATGGAGGCTGTTCATAACTCGGTAGTTCTTGAAGAACTTTCTGCAATGGCTTGGATAACAAAGACCCTTCGTCCGGATACACCTGTAATGCCACAAAGACTGCTTAATAAGCATTTCTTCCGCAAGCACGGAGCGAACGCTTATTACGGGCAGATAAAAAAATGATATAAGATCCATTACTTATATATTTCTCTCCATTTGAGAAAAAGGCTTCGTTTTAACACGAAGCCTTTTTCTTTGTTGGTGTATCCTATATCACAGGCTCTTCATATTGTCCGAGCCTGAGTTCCTTTTCTCGATATCTTCTTTTCTCTTTGTGTAAGGGTCCTTTATATCCCACTGAGCCTTTTCTATTTCATACATTTTCTGCTGGATCTCAAAATGAGGAAAGCCATCCTGCTGACTGAGCCATTCATATTTATTGCAGTTTATAACATTTATAACAGCATAATACAATAGTACTCCGAAGCCAAAAAGAGGTATCAATGAAAAACCCCAATCAATAAATAACAGAACAATCTCAGCTGCCATCAATGAAGCTGAAATTATTGCAAGAGGAGTGCTTTTCTTATATACGCTGAAAAAACCTGAAACAGATGTACATATTGTTATTGAACCTATTATCAGATATAAGAATTTGCCTGTCATTACGAAAGAAAAGACCATGAATAATATTACTATAAGGTTTAAAGCGTATACAATAAAGCATTTGGTATCCTGATTCTTTATCTTCTTCAAAGAAGTTCTGTTCCGTGCATATTCCGCTTCAAGTTCCATAAAATATCCTCCCTTGTATAAAGTTCAATATAATTATACTCTGGAAGCTATACTTAGTCAAGGAAAAATACATCCGACCCTAAGATCGGATGTATCTGATATCATTATTCGCGGTTTATGACAGAATGGCTGTGGATATAGAACTCCTCCTGACTAGGCTGCCAACCTTTAACTTTAGGCGGGAACAGTGCATCAAATCTTTCTAGAGCTTTCGTATCCTCGCAGGGATGATCGGCGTCACTTGGGTGATAGAACCATTTTCTGCCATCGAGTGCGCCTTCCTTCAGCACCTTTACAAGCAGAGCGGCAGGGAATATATTACCCTCAAAGCACACGTTGTACTTGCGGCAACTCTTGTAGCCCCTTGCAACGTAGTTATCGGGGTTGCCGAAGTTGATGATGGTATCGTATCCCATATCAGCTGCGAGCCTGAAGGTGTGCTCAAGCAGAGACTTTCCGAAGCCATTTCGCTGATATTCCGGCATTACGCACAGCGGACCCATTGTAACGATCTGCTTTTCATTGCCTTTCTCGTCGATAAGACGGCTCTTTGTGTACATGACAGAGCCGATGATTCTTCCTTCATGCTCGATAACGAAGCTGAGTTCTGGAATAAAGTCCTTGTGCGAACGTAGAGTATGAATGAAAAAGTGCTCGTCGCAGCCGGGCTTGTTCATGTTCCAGAACGCTTCACGGGCAAGATTCTCAACCTCGCGGTAGTCTTTTTCTGTTTCTTTGCGTATGATATAGTCATTATTTTTCATTATTTTTTCCTCCTGAAATAGTTGACCGGACACGGGAGGTTTGTGTGGGATAGTATTCGCAAACCTTCCGTTTACGCTACTATCTCAGGTCTGTTATTGTTTTTCAAACAACAATCTCCTTTAATAATATAAATGTATTGCAGTTGTCTGACTGCTATTGAATTATACCATAACAGGGCAGGAATGTCAAGTATACAGGCTTTTCAGTAGAGTATTCGGACACTACTGCAAGTGGCTCCTGCAATAACCTTTTCCTATAATCGACAATAATTATTCTATATTGGACAAAAGCCTATAGGTATGGTATGATTAGTTCACAGAGAAAAACAAGGAGTGAAAAGAACATGAAGAACATCAGATACATTGTCAATTCGGAGCGAATGCGATGTCGCTGAGGATATCCGGAACAAAACAACTGATGATATGAAAAGAATTATGATGATTTGAAAGGTGATAAATATGAATAATAAGATAAAATTTGTTTCTGCTATAGCAGCTTTATCGCTGCTCACAGGCTGCGGAGCCTTCAACAGCTCCTCAAACGAAAAAACTGAATCCACAGAGGTACCCACCTTCAATGAGGCTGAGGAAAAAGCCTCAGAGGAAAAAGACTGCTGCAAGGACGGAGACAAGGACTGCTGCAATGAGCCGGCAGACTGCTGCGGCGACAGTGCCACAGAGGTTCTCGGCAAGCCTGAAAAGACTGATATAAATATCGGCTACCTCAACTCCACAGCACATCTCCTTGCATTCGTTGCACAGGAGGAGGGCTATTTCAAGGACGAGGGACTTAAAGTAACACTTACACAGTTCTCCAGCGCAGCAGAGCTGGTGAACGGACTTGAATCCGACAAGCTTGACGTTGCCTTCATCGGCTCGGTTCCTACACTTACATTCCAGAGTCAGGGACATGATGTTTCTATCTTCGGAGGCGCAATGACAAACGGTCACGGCTATGTTATCAAGTCAGAATATGCCGATAAGGACGAGCTGGGAGTTGAGATACTCAAGGGCAGGAACGTTGCCTCCGTAAAGAACAGCGTTCAGGACGCGGAACTACAGATTCTTCTGAAAAACGCTCACATAGAAATAGGTGAGGGTGCAGACAAGGTGAATATAGTTTACTTTGACAGCCAGAAGGACGCTTATGCAGCACTTCTCAACAGCACCATCGACGCAGCTTCCGTATATTCACCCTACGCTTCGCTTGCAAAGTCACAGGGCTACAAGGTAGTATACTACTGCGCACATGAAAAGGCTCTTGAGAATCAGCCCTGCTGCCGTCAGGTCGCAAAGACATCTGCTCTCAGCAGCAATCCCAATACATATACCGCACTTGAACGTGCGTTCATAAAGGCTTACCACTTCACACAGTCCGACCACGACAAGACCATTAAGGACGTAAAGAAGTACATCGACATCGACGAGGAGTTCATAGACACAGAGGTCTACGGCGGATACAGCGTTTCAAGCCCCGATCCTGACAAGCAGGGTACTCTCACACTTAAAGATACTATCATTGAGCTAGGATATACGAATGATTATGATATCGAGCCCTACTACAATACAGATATCTATAAGAACGCGCTTGAAAGCATATTATCTGAAAACTCCGATGACATTTACAAATCGTTAAAGGAGCATTTTGATGACTACGAATAAGATTGAGATAAAGGACCTTACCGTAAACTATATCGAGAACAAGCAGACCTTCAACGCTCTCCACGACGTATCCTTCGGCGTGGGAAGGGGAGAGTTCGTCAGCGTTATCGGAGCCAGCGGCTGCGGAAAGTCAACGCTTCTCAGCGTACTTGAAGGGCTTTATGCTCCGGCAGGCGGCTCTGTTCAGATAGACGGCAAGGAGCTTCACGGCACAGGTACAGAACGAGGGGTAGTGTTCCAGCACTACTCGCTGTTCCCGTGGATGACCACAAGAA
>NZ_JAGCFH010000016.1 GCF_017650195.1 Ruminococcus sp.
ACCCACAGGAACGAGCTTGCCGGCTTTTGATACTATTTTATTGTATACCTTCTCGCAGGCTCTGTCTATATCCGTGTCGATACAGTCAAGGAGAGATATGCCCATAGTGATAGTACGTATATCAAGGCACTCATCCTGTATCATGCGGATGGTTTCAAGTATATTATATACGTTAAGCATTTAGCGGACTTCCTTTCATCAGACGCTGTGCATTGAGTTGAATATATCCTCGTGCATTGTGTGAATGGAGAGTCCGAGTTCTGTGCCAAGGGCTGTCATGCGGTCGACGAGCTCAGAGAAATCACCCTTAATATCAGATATATCAACAAGCATTATCATAGCGAACATATCCTGCAAAACGCTTTGTGTCACCTCTATAACATTTACATTGTATTCAGCGCAGATACCGCTTACCTTATGAAGGATACCTACGGTGTCCTTACCAATAACAGTTACGACTGCTCTCATAATAAAAACCTCCGTTTTTTGTTATTCGGTGTATCCCGAATGATTGATATAATTATAACACACTGCTTATAAAAAAGCAAGTATTATTTAGCTGTCAGTTATTAGCAGTAGGCATTCACTGCGGCTATACTCCCGTTATTTTAGATTTGCCCCTCGTCGTATAATCCCTTGCTTAGTCTGTCAAGGTTATCCGCACTGGCATATATCGGAAATTTCCCTGTGCGCTCCGTGGTTTGTCCGTTGAGCATACCAGTGTGAAAGGAGATATGCCGAAACTGCCTTAATATAAGCTCCAGACGAGTGTAATGGCATTTTTTAGGGCGTTCGTAGAGCAGCTCATCGGTGAGACTATCAAGATAATCCATTGTTTTCAGCCTCACCCTTTCGAGGTATTCGAGTAACTCCTCATCGCTCAGGACTTGGTTGCATGGATTGTCGGGATTATCCATGCCTGCTTCGTGAAACTCGGGCTCTGTGAATATCTCAGGGTTGAAATACCATTTGTCAGCCGAGTGTATAGTATGATAGACGTATCTCCACGCAGGAGAGCCGCAGACAGCAGCTTCCCTGTTATAGGTCAGTATGGCAGTCCTAAGGTTTACAAAGTTGGCATTGGTCTCAGCTTTTATCATTTGGATGTGCTCTTTCATAATATCACCTCTTGCGTATATTTTAGTCCAAAAGCCCTGAATTGTCAATTGTTTGTTCCTTTTTTCAAAAAAGAGTGGAAATTTATTCTGATTTGTGATATAATAATAAAATACACTTAAAAGGGGATGAAACTATGAAACTTATGGATTGCCATACACATACGCAGTTTTCTGTGGATTCTGAGGCGGATATAAACGAATGTGTAAAGCGTGCTGCGAAGCTCGGGCTTGCAGCCTACGCCATTACCGACCACTGCGAGTGCAATGCATGGTATGGAGAGGAGCATTATTCCGAGGAGGAGAAAAAGCTAAGGGAGAGCTTTGATTATGCTGCCGATTTTGAAAACTCGGTATCTGCCGTTACTGCTCTGAAAGAAAAGTGGGCAGGGAAGCTCAATCTTATCTGTGGCGTGGAGCTGGGACAGATACTTCATGATATGGAAGCGGCAAAGAAGGTGAACGCCGATAAGAGGGTGGACTTCATCATAGGCTCGGTTCACCAGATATCCGGGGAGCCTGACTTTTACTTCGTGGAATATGATAAAATGACTATGGACGGTATATACGACCTGCTGGAGCGTTATTTCAGTGAGGCTTACGATCTTAGCAGAACAGAGCTTTTTGACGTTTTCGGGCATATTACCTATTGCCTGCGATATATGAAGCAGAGGCACGGTATAAATGCCGATATAAGCAGGTTTGACGATATCATAGAGGAGACTTTTCGCAACCTTGCCATGAACGGCAAGGGTATAGAGATAAATACTTCCGGATTGAGACAGGGCTTCGGGGACTGCTTCCCGAATCTTAAGTATATCAAGCTTTTTCACGATATTGGCGGAGAGATAATAACTATCGGCTCTGACTCCCATACCGTTGAAGATATAGCGGCAAATTCTGCGGACGGCATAAAACTCGCAAAAGAGGCAGGTTTCAGAAGGCTGGCATATTTCAAAAAAAGAAAGCCGCATTTTATTGATATCGAGTGAAGAGGAGAGATACAATGGGGAAACGCGCTTTTTTGTTCGGACTTGCCCTGCTTGCAACTGTATCGGTTTCTGGTTGCAAATCTCCATCTGAGAAGAACGGTAAAGAAGATAACAGCACTACTGTTACAGATGAGACTACTACCGCAAAGGAGAATACTGTCTCAGAAACTACTACCCGCAGGAAGAATAAAGAAAAAACAGGTATGCTTGGCTATGTTGAAAAGAGCAAACAGTCTTCCGCAAACGCAAATGCCAAGACACTATATCACTCTGTTATGAGTGTTCTTACGGACGATGAAAAGAAGATAGCAAATGACATTATTTACACAAAGACAGGTGAAGGAGAGTTCGGTGAGAAAGTTAACAAATATTTTATCGAGCTTGATCCTCTTGAGTATATAGTCATTCCAGATGAACATGGTCAGCCTAAAGCGGTTCTCTGCTGCAGCGGAACTTCCCGAAAGGATAAAGTTGGGATTTACGGCGATATCGAGGATGCAGACGATATCAAGGAGCTGAAGTGGAAGAAAGTCCTTGAAAAATTTGGCCTGGAGTACGGCAAATATACCGATATTGAGCTGGAAAAGTTCGATTACAGCAGCAATTACAGCTACACCCATGAAGAACCGCAGGGAATAGACTTTGAAGATGTTGATGCACTGGAATCCTGCGATCTGGCTTCGGCTATCGCATGGGAGTACAACCTCGGCGAAACTGATATACCTGTGTATCTCTACGGTAAATGGAGCAAGGATACGGTATTTACTGCTGATATTGACTGGGAGATACCGAAACACGGTGATATAGAGTATGTTATAGAATTCAATGGTTTCAGCGTATCAAAGGTATTTTGCTGGGACACCGAACGTGATAAAAAATATGTTGGTGATACCGATTTCGGATACGGCTATACAAATTTTGTTGACAAGACGTGGGACGATGTGCTTGAATACTACGGTTATAAACAGGGTGAATACGTTGAATATTAATAATGAAAGGAACTGATACTATGAATGACATCATAAAAATATTACAGCAGAATGCCCGTATTTCAAACAGGGAGCTGGGCGAAATGCTTGGCATTTCAGCAGAGGAGGCAGCTGCCGAGATAGAAAGGCTGGAAAAGAGTGGGGTCATAAAGGGCTACAGCGTTATAGTAAACGACGATCTCTACGATGATTCTGTGGTATATGCTACTATTGAGCTTAAAGTAACTCCTCAGCGCGACTGTGGCTTTGACGATATCGCAAAGACTATAATGATGTACGATGAGGTGGAGAGCGTGAGCCTCATGTCATCAGGTGCCTATGATCTTGCAGTAGAGGTCAAGGGCAGCAACCTCAAGGATGTTGCGTTCTTTGTTTCTGAGAGACTTGCCACTATAGATGGCATTCTTTCCACTTCCACCCACTTCATACTGAAAAAGTACAAGGAAAAAGGAATTTTCATTGATGGTGAAGAGCCTGACGAAAGGGGACTCGGCTGATCGTGATAGATTACGACAAGGTCCTTTCGGACAAGATAAAGAACATAAAGCCCTCAGGCATACGTAAGTTCTTCGATATCGCAGGAACTATGGAGGACGTTATCTCCCTAGGAGTAGGTGAGCCGGACTTTAACACACCGTGGGCTATAAGAAAATCCGCTATACAGGTGCTTGAGAGAAAGCACATAATATATGGACCCAACAAGGGAATCGCTCCTCTGAGGAATACCATATCCGCCCATATCGAAAAGAAGCACGGCGTTAAATATGACCCCGACAAGGAGATAATCGTCACTGTAGGAGGTTCCGAGGCTATAGACCTCACTGTTCGAGGACTTCTCGATCCTGGGGACGAAGTGCTGGTAGTAGAGCCTTGCTTCGTCTGTTATGCTCCTCTTGTCGAGCTGGCGGGCGGCGTGCCTGTTTCAGTTCCCACACGTATCGAGAACAATTTCAAGTTGACCCTTGAGGATTTCAAGGACAAGGTCACCGAGCGCACAAAGCTCCTTATACTACCTTTCCCAAACAATCCAACGGGAGCGGTAATGACAATGGAGGATCTCGAACCGATAGCGGAATTTCTCCGCGATACCAATATAATGGTACTGACTGACGAGATATATTCCGAGCTTACCTACGGCAGGAAGCACTTTTCCATAATCGAACTAGAAGGCATGAGAGAGCGTACCATATACGTAAACGGCTTCTCAAAGGCTTATGCCATGACAGGCTGGAGACTTGGCTATGTTACCGCTCCCGAACCGATAATAACACAGATATCAAAGATACATCAGTACGGTATCATGTGCAGTCCCTTCATCAGTCAGAACGCCGCTGTTGAAGCTCTTACCGCCTGCGACGAGGAGGTAGCGAAAATGGTGGCTGAGTACAATACCCGCCGCCGCTATCTTGTAGGGGAGTTTAACCGTCTCGGGCTGACCTGCTTCAACCCAGAGGGAGCCTTCTATGTATTCCCATGCATCAAGAGCACAGGGCTTACAAGCGAGGAATTCTGCGAAAGACTGCTCTTTGAGGAGAGGGTCGCGGCAGTTCCGGGAAGTGCCTTCGGCGGCAGCGGAGAGGGATATATGCGTATATCCTACGCTTACTCCCTCAAACACCTCATGGAAGCAATAAGACGTATCGAAAAGTTCCTGAAAAAGCTGGAGGCTGAGAAAAAATGAAAGTAAAAACGGCAGCAAAAATAAATCTTGCCCTTGATGTCACTGGGAAGCTCCCCAACGGCTATCATACCATAGAGAGCGTTTTTCAGACCGTAGGGCTGTACGACGATGTATCTGTTGAGCTTGCGGAAACCAGCATAGAGCTTACCTGCGACGTACCTGAGGAGTTCGCAAGTGCCGACCCGATTCCCTGCGATGAGAGAAACATCGCGTACAAAGCGGCAAAGCTGTTCTTTGAGGAGAACGGCATGGACTGCGGCTGCCGTATACATATAAAGAAGGGCATACCCTCTCAGGCTGGAATGGGCGGCGGCAGCACTGACGCAGCGGCTGTGCTTTACTGCCTCGGTGAACTTACAGGAAAAAGCGTGAGCAAGCCGGAAAAGCTCGGAGCGGACGTTCCCTTCTTCCTCACTGGAGGTACAGCTTATGTTGAGGGGATAGGCGAGAGGATAACTCCCATAGCCGATTATTCGGGAAAGATACTGGTCATAGCAAAGGGCTTGGAGGGAGTATCCACTGCCGAGGCTTACAGCAGAATCGACGAACTTGTTTCTCCTTGGCATCCGGAGACTCAGAAGCTTGCAGAGGCTGTGATAAGCTCTCCTAGGACAGCTTATCAGTACTTCGGCAATCTCTTCGAGCAGGCTGTGGAGCTCCCAGAGGTGGAAGACATAAAGAATATCATGCTTGACGGCGGCTCGTTTAGAGCCGTTATGACAGGAAGCGGATCGGCTGTATTCGGTATATTTGGCTCTGCAGAGCAGGCTGAGATCTGTGCGGAGCAGCTTAGGAGCAGAGGGTATTTCGCCTGCGTATGTGAGACCGTCCCAAGGAGCTTCATTATTGTCGACGAACAGTAAAATGCAG
>NZ_JAGCFH010000161.1 GCF_017650195.1 Ruminococcus sp.
ATACCATCGTCTGAACTTCGGCCACGAGAACTGATAGAATATATGGAAGCCGTCAAGTGGTGGTATGGGCAACAGTGCCACTACACCGAAGAACAGACAGGAAAATGCCGTCTTGTAAAACACAGTACATATGCATTGAAGTATGAACATATCGGGTGATATGCCCAGTAAGGCTCCGCTGATATTCCTTAGAACCACGTACATCAAAAAGTACGTTATAGGTGAGGCAAGGGATATCAGTGTAACATCACGCTTCATTTTTTTTAGCCGCGATACGTCTATATTTACCTCCTTGCTCCAGCCAAAGCCAAAGGCAAGAACGACAATCATACCAAAGATATCGGTATGCTTTCTGAAATCAAGCGAGAGCCTGCCCTCTCTCTCTGCAGTCCTATCCCCGAGATGCTTAGCCACCCATGCTTTAGTATAACAGGCAAGAGGCATAAAAACCGTAAGGATAAGCCCTCTGCTGACCAATGTCAGAAAAAGGTTCAGTAATCTATTTAACATATACTTTTCCTTATCCTTTATTATCTGCCGAAAACATTTGGTATCCACGCAACAGACTTCATAACGACATTATAAAGCGCTACTGAAGCGTTATAAAGCGGTGAAAATCTTGTAGGGATGATATTTATTACTATAAGCATTATCATAAATGTGTAGTTTACCTCTCTCTGATGCTGATAAATCCAACGGTCAAATTTCTCCGGCGTGAATGCACGGAGTATATTGAAGCCATCAAGAGGAGGAACAGGAATAAGATTGAATAATGCTAGTCCGATATTTACTATAATAAGGAATTGAAGAAGAAGCAACACACATGCCATAGTATTATACTGCTTAGTAATAAGCAAGATAAGACCTCTTTTGCCGCTGTCAAAGCAAAGTATTATCTCATAAGCAAGAGCTGCAAGGAATGAGAATATCAGATTTGAAACAGGGCCTGCAAGAGCCGTCAAAGCAAAGCCTGCACGATATTTCTTGAATCTGAGAGGATTTACTTCTACAGGCTTAGCCCAGCCGAAGCCGCCGATGATCATTAGTATAGTACCAAGCGGATCAAGATGTACAAAGGGATTAAGTGATATCCTTCCCTGTCTTTGTGCGGTATCGTCACCAAGCCATTTTGCCATAAGTCCATGTGCCGATTCATGTATCGGTATAACCAGAAGGATAGTCGCTATCCTCGAAAAATACATTAAAAAGGTTTGCATATCCAGATTGTCCATATCATTTTCCTTTCTTTCTTTGATGCTATGCCAACACATTTCGCATAGATATAGATATACAATATATATTATACAATAAATCGCTATATATTTCAAGTAAAAAAGTATTTTTATGCTTCAAAAAAAATTTTTTTAGTTTTTTTTTAAAAAACACTTGCTTTTTTTTTGATTATGTGTTAGAATAATCATGTTGTATTTTTACAGGTTAGTTAAGGAGGTGCAACCTAATGGCAAAATGTGATATCTGCGGAAAGGGCGTAACCTTTGGAATCAAGGTTTCTCACTCACACAGACGTTCCAACAGAACATGGAAGCCTAACGTAAAGCGTGTTAAGGCTATCGTCAAGGGTACTCCTTGTCATATCTACGCTTGCTCAAGATGCCTGCGTTCAGGTAAGGTTGAAAGAGCTTGATCGGTAAACATGGATATTTAAAGAGCGTTCCATTAGGAGCGCTCTTTTTTCATATTTACGTCGTTTATGGTAGCTCCCCGAAGCCCTGACCACAAAGTTCAACAATAATTCACGATTTTTTCTACTCCTCATTGTTTAATGTTGTATATACTCCACTTTGTACTATCTGCTTTTTCGTCATTCGTACAAAGTTACAAAATAGGCTATTATTTTTGGTAATATTGTGATATAATGTATTCATGTATTAGAGAAACAGTCAGTGTGGATATTACCGAGATCCTCACTGCATCGCAGGTCCACGGGACCTGCCTCGTTTGTTTACAGGGGGTAAACATTTTTAATGGACAGAAGACCAATACGTAGTGATTTTTTCAGGTACATATTGGCAAATGTCATCAGCTCTGTAGGCGTATCTATTTATATACTGATAGATACGTTCTTTATTTCTAAGGGAATGGGATCGGAAGGTCTTGCAGCTCTGAACCTGGCTCTGCCTGTGTTCAATTTCCTGAACGGCTTCGGATTAATGCTTGGCATGGGCGGCGGAAGCAAGTTCTCGATGATGTATTGCAGGACTGAAAGAGTGGAGACTGACAGAATATTCTCAAACGCTTTCATGACAATGCTGCTTATTGCAGCGGTGTTTGAGATAATGGGGTTATTTTTCTCAAAGCAGATAACACATCTTCTCGGCGCTGACGCAGCCGTTTTTGAGATGTCTCACAGCTATCTGCGCAAAATCCTTCTGTTTTCGCCTGCTTTCCTTATGAATAACCTGCTTGCGTGCTTTATGCGCAATGACTGCGCACCGCGGCTTGCTATGCTGGGTATGCTGAGCGGCAGCCTTGTCAATGTAGTACTGGACTACATTTTTATTTTCCGATTGGATATGGGTATGAACGGCGCAGCTCTGGCTACGTGTATCGCTCCGTTCGTAAGTATGGGAGTTATGAGCATACACATAATTACCGGCTGGAACGCTTTCAGCCTGCGGCTCACACTTCCCTCGCCGAAGCTCATACGCGAGATAGTATCTCTTGGTATGCACTCATTCTTCACTGAGCTTTCCGGCGGAACTGTGATAATGATATTCAACTTCGTTATCTACCGCCTTCTCGGCAATACAGGTATTGCCGCCTATGGCGTCATCGCAAATATAGGTATAGTATTCACGGCTATATATGTAGGTATCTCCAGCGGCGTACAACCGCTTATGTGCAGATACCACGGCAGGAAGAACGACGCGGCTATATGCTATCTTCTCAGACTGTCAGTAATAACATCACTGATATTCTCAGTATGCGCATATATCGTACTGTTTTTGCAAACCTCCTTTATCGTCGGTATATTCAACAGTAGTGGCAACAGCACTCTGCGAGATATAGCCGAGCATGGATTGAGGCTCTACTTCCTGTTCATGCCTTTCATGGGGATCAATACGATAATGTCAGTATACTTCTCCTCGAACGAGAAGACTCACACAGCACAGATGATATCTCTGCTGAGAGGTACGCTTCTGGTCATTCCTCTCGCCTTCATTGCATTCAGTCTACGCAGCATAAACCTTGTATGGCTGACAATACCGGTATCGGAACTAGTAACAGCGGCAGTGGCAGGGGCGATATTCGCCTTTGACCTCAGAAGGATACTCTCAGAAGACCTTAAACTCGCTTACAGGTAAATTTAGACCCAGAAACAGCTTTTACGCTGCTTCCGGGTCTTTTTATACCTATTCACACTGACATGAGTATACACATAAAAAAGAAACAGAAAAACACAATGTGAAGCTTGCACTTTGAAATGGCTTCACGCAGGGGCATCCCCTTTCTGTATACCCTGTAGCCTATTCCCCAGATAACAGGAAGCAGTATTGCAAAAAGCGAGAGTGGTCCCGGGAGCTCGGATGTCATGCAGATAAAGAAAAGAACCATGGAAATAAGCTCCAGTATCATGACCTCTCTGACTAGCATCGATAAACCACTCTTCTTGCCGGCGTTCTTTTCGGCGTCAGCATAAGCAAAAAGCTCTGTCAGCTTTTTATCCGCAGCCTCAAGCTTTTCCTTCTCATCTGAAGCTTCTGAATTTACTAGGGCTTCATCTGGGACAGCTTCTGCCATATCAGTTATCTCCTCCATCACTCTAGTTGTAACAGGCTCATTGTTATCCAACATCTGTACCCCCTCTTTCATCAATATATTCACCGAAAAATCGGTACTTGCTAAGGATATTATATACCAGTGCTCAGGTTTTGTCAATAGAAAAGCCACAGTACTTCCAGACAATTGATAACTGGAATACTGCGGCTTTGTTTTTATCAGAGTATTTTTTCAGGCTCACCCACAGGTGGCATTATGAAAGCGGTTGCGTCCTCAAGATGAAACAGCTTCATCTTAAAGCCGGTTTTCTCGTTGTATATCTGCTTGAGAAGAGGGCTTGTAGCGTACATTGCCTCGGTATACTTCGGATCGTCATCAAAAACGATCTTTCCTGTATATCGGAGCCATACGCCGTCCGGCTTGCAAGCTACTATCTCGCAGAGAGGATTTGCGAGCATCTGCCTGTATACAGCCTTAAAGTCTCCGACTGCAAATATGATCTTACCGTCCATTTCGATATGCGATCCGAAGGGCCTCAGCTTAGGCTGTGCTCCATCGTTTGTGGCAATAAAAAACATACCTGCTTCCGTAAGAAAATCGTTGATCTTGCTCATGATAAATCTACCTCCTTTAAAATTATCGCCTTTCGGCGTTTGGATCATTCGTCAAAAAGCGGCGTTGAGAAGTATCTCTCCGCAGTATCCGGGAGTATAGTGACAACAGTCTTACCCTCACCCAGCTTTTCAGCCAGCTTAAGGGCAGCTGCCACATTTGTGCCGCTTGATATACCGCACATTATTCCTTCCTTTGAAGCAAGGTCCTTTGCGGTCTGTATAGCCTCTTCATCAGAGACTATGTAGATATCGTCGTAGATATTCTGATTGAGTATATCCGGTATTATTCCGTCACCAATGCCCATTTGCAGGTGAGTACCTATGTCTCCTCCTGCCAGTATTGCAGCATTCTCTGGTTCCACAGCCCATATTATCATATCAGGATACTGAGCCTTAAGAGCTTCACCGATACCAGTGATCGTACCTCCTGTACCTATACCAGAACAGAAGCCGTCTATCTTCACTGCAGTCTGCTCAAGTATCTCAAGAGCTGTGTGGTACTTGTGTGCTCCTATATTGTTCACGTTTGCGAACTGCTGGGGAACAAATACATTTTCGTCCTCCTCTGCCATTTTAAGGGCAGTATCAAGGCACTCCTGTATACATTTGCCGATATCACCGTCGTCATGTATCAGCATTACCTCGGCTCCGTAGTGATTAACAAGCTTACGGCGCTCTTCGCTGACGGAATCTGGCATGATAATTATAGTTCTGTAGCCCTTGACAGCTCCAACAAGTGCAAGACCTATGCCCTGATTGCCGCTTGTAGGCTCTACTATCACCGTCCCCTCATGTATCTTACCTTCCATTTCGGCATGACGTATCATATTGTAGGCCGTACGGGTCTTTATGGAACCGCCTACGTTGAGTCCCTCAAACTTTACGAGGACGTCAGCGTTCCCCTTTTTGTTCATTCGGTTCAGCTTTATCATCGGAGTATGTCCGATAGCTTCCAGAACATTGTTATATATCATTGGTTATTAACACTTCCATTTTATTGTTATCTGTAGGATCAGTCATCATTTATTCAATAATATATGACCTTATTTTCATCCCATTTTTCTGTCTTTTCTATCTCCCATAATTCCTCATAGGTCTTGAAATTGTCAGGAAGCAGAAAAACGGAGGTCTTTTTGTACAGTGCGCTGTCCATAAGCACACTCCACCTGACTATCTTATAAGTGAGAGCTGTATAAATACGTGTGCCGCCGTCCTTGTATGTTCCTGTAGGTACAGGCACAAACAAAACAAGAAAAATACAAACTAATATCACTGAAATAATAGATATAGTTTTATTTTTCACAGCATCTCCTCCTTATATAAATCACTCTTCGGCAGAAGCAAACTGGCTCTCATGACGGGTAAAGAAATCCGTTCTCGGTGGCAGAAATTTCAGCTTGTGGTTCTCACCTGTGAAGTAGTTAAGAGGTTCGAGGATAGTATCCCACGACCATATCCTGTCATCAACATCAAGATACTCGCGGAGCTTCTCTGTTCCGAAAGGAGCCATGGGGTGCAGCAGTACGCCTGCTATCCTTACCATGTAGAAGAGGTTAGCAAGAGCTTGCTTTAAAGCCTCCTTGTCGGGATACTCGCCGTTGAGCGCTTTTGCCATGTACTTGCTGCCGTTTCTGATGTAGCTGTCAAGCACGTAAGTACACTGGTGGAATGCAAACTTGGACATATGTCTCTCAAACTCGAGAACTGCCTTCTTTGCGTCCTCTACGAACTTCTCCTCGGGAGCGTTATCCGGCATAATGCCGTCAAG
>NZ_JAGCFH010000162.1 GCF_017650195.1 Ruminococcus sp.
CAGAGAGACTTTCTGATACTGTTCAGAATGCCCTTATGAACATTGTAACTGTATTCCTCGGAATCTCAGTTGGTGCTACAACTGCTGCTGAGCGTTTCCTTTCTCTTGAGACTATCAAGATTGTAGTTCTTGGTCTTACAGCCTTCTGCTTCTCAACAGTCGGCGGACTTCTTGTAGGTAAGATCATGTATAAGCTCTCAGGCGGTAAGATAAATCCTCTTATCGGTTCTGCTGGTGTTTCAGCCGTTCCTATGGCTGCCCGTGTTTCTCAGATGGAGGGCCAGAAGGCTAATCCTTCAAACTTCCTTCTCATGCATGCTATGGGACCTAACGTTGCAGGTGTTATTGGTTCTGCAATCGCAGCTGGTTTCTTGCTTGCAGTATTTAAGTGATAATATAAAAAACCCGAAAGCGGTCAATACAACGACTTGCTTTCGGGTTTACTTTTTAGATATACTTGCTTCCTTCCTTTATGCTCAGAGGAGACAGCTCGTTTTTGCGCCTGCTTATAAAGCTTTCTACCCATTCGGGAGCTGTTTTGGAATACTCTCTTAAAGCCCAGCCTATAGCCTTGTTTATGAAGAATTCGTTGCTTCCGAGGCAGTTTGATATTATCTGCTCCAGCAAAACGATGTCGGTTTTGTCCTTGTAGGCTAATTGATGAAGTATAGCAGTCCTTTTGAGCCAGATATCGCTGCCGGCAGACCATTTCAGCATAAGCCCGCTCACTCGTTGGTCTTTTAAGCCTATTTCACCTATGACCTTGCAAAGAAAGTCGGTAGTGTCCCACCACGGTTTAGTAATGATATAACGCTGTATTTTATCTGTATCCTCGTAAACTAAATACTTTTTCATTGCAAGGAGATAATCATAAACAAGATACTGGAACTCTCTGTGGTCGTCTGCATAGCATTTATCAAGGAATGACCAGTCGATTTTCTTAGAAGCCTTTTCAGCTTTTAGGAAGTCTTTATACAGCTCTTTCCGTTCAGGCGTTGCAATACCGTAAAATATAAACCTGTTTTTCATGTATTTAGCCATTGCAGCAGAGTTTTCCTGATCTTGTCTGCTCTCAAAAAGTGTTTTTAGATTTGTGTACTTATCCATATATCTTACCTCATACGAAATTGGAGCGGAAGTTTATTTACTTAGATTATACACGATGCATGGGACACTGTCAATAATTACATAAATCTATTAATATATTCTTTGATACCTGAACAGTTCATTTTTTCTATATTACATATCCAAAGAAAAAAATTTCCTGTTTAACATGAAAAAAATCACGGAAAGGCTTGCAAATTTTCTTAGAATAGTGTAAAATAGAAATGTACGTTGTTAATATTATAACAACACCAATTATGTAATTTATTATAACGAAAGGATGTCATACCCATGGCAGGATTAAACAAGGTTACAGTAGAAGACATTAACGTTAAGGGCAGAAAGGTTCTCGTAAGAGTAGACTTCAACGTTCCTATGAAGGACGGCGTTATCACAAACGATAACAGGATTCAGGCTGCTCTTCCCACTATCAATAAGCTCGTTGAGAACGGTGCGAAGGTTGTTCTTTGCTCACATCTCGGCAAGCCGAAGAACGGTCCCGAAGCTAAGTTTTCACTTGCTCCTGCGGCAAAGAGACTTGGTGAGCTCGTAAATACAAAGGTTACTTTTGCAGCAGACGATACAGTCGTTGGCGACAATGCTAAAAAGGCTGTTGCTGCAATGAACGACGGCGAGATCGTAGTTCTTGAGAATACACGTTTCCGCGGCGACGAGGAGACAAAGAACGGCGAGCAGTTCAGCAAGGAGCTTGCTGATCTTATCGACGGCGAAGTATTCGTTATGGACGCTTTCGGTTCTGCTCACAGAGCTCACGCTTCTACAGCAGGCGTTACAAAGTTCGTTAAGGAAACTGCTGTTGGTTACCTCATGCAGAAGGAGATACAGTATCTCGGAAATGCTGTAGAGGTTCCTGAGAGACCCTTTGTTGCTATCCTTGGCGGTGCAAAGGTTGCTGACAAGCTCAATGTTATCTCTAACCTCCTTGAAAAGTGCGATACACTTATCATCGGCGGTGGTATGGCATATACATTTATAAAGGCACAGGGCGGCTCTATCGGTAAGTCACTGGTCGACGACGAGAAGCTCGACTACTGTAAGGAAATGCTTGCAAAGGCTGAGAAGCTCGGCAAGAAGATCCTTCTCCCTGTTGATACAGCTATTGCTGATTCATTCCCGGATCCTATCGACGCAGAGATCAGCGTAGATTACGTTGACGCTGACAAGATCCCTGCCGGCAAGATGGGTCTTGATATCGGACCTAAGACAGCTGCTATATTTGCTGAGGCTGCTAAGTCTGCAAAGACAGTTGTATGGAACGGACCTATGGGCGTTTTCGAGAACCCAACACTCAAGAAGGGTACAGTTGCTGTATGTGAGGCTCTCGCTGAGGCAAAGGCTACAACTATCATCGGCGGCGGTGATTCAGCTACAGCTGCAATCCAGCTCGGCTTTGCTGACAAGATGAGCCACATCTCAACAGGCGGCGGCGCTTCACTTGAATACCTTGAAGGTAAGGTACTCCCCGGCGTTGCAGCTATCGCTGAAAAGTAATCATACAAACGATAGGGCGGATAGAGATATTCGCCCTTAAACGCAATAAAGCGCATATCCGAATGAAAAACATTGATAAAGTAATAGAAAACGGTATAGGTTTTGTTTCCGTTGCAGTGCTTGTATTTTTGCTTATGTGTTTTCTTGCCGTACTGATATGGTGCGGTGTGCGCAGCCTTCTCGGAAAAACGCTGAATCTTCCGCCTTCCTGCAGAAAGTGGGCAAGGATGAGGGCTGATGTTATACGTGATGATGAAACGGATGATATAAATGTCCGCTACTTTTATGAATATAAGGAATTTACGGCTAAAATAGACGGTTTTACAGTTTACGGAGATAAGGCTGTTATATATGTTAAGCGTAATGAGCCTGAGGTAGTCAAAGAGTTCATCCCTGTTCCACCCATGTCTGCACCTGTATATATATCATGTTTTTTCATGGCAGTTATCATTCTGCTTTTCGGAGTAGCTTTATTGACAGGAGTTTTATTATGAAGAAGTGTAACTGTAAATTTACCGAGGAGCTCAAAAACAGCAGTACAGCGGTATGGCTGTTTGCTGTTTGCAGCTTTCTCGCAGGCGTCATCGTAGGTTTCTTCCTTTCTCCTATAAAAAAAGGAGTAAAGATCGGCTGTAATAACGGCAACAGCACTTATGAAAAGGAAGACGATATGCTTCCTTATTACGATGACGACGAAATAAAATTCTGATAAAAGGAGTTAAATACCATGAACAAGTCATTAAGAAAGGCAATTATTGCCGGAAACTGGAAAATGAACAAGACACGTCCCGAGGCTAAGGCTCTTCTCGAGGCTATAAAGCCTCTCGTTGCCAATGCAGAGGGCAAGATAGAGGTCATCGCCTGCGTACCCTTTACCAACCTTGAAACAGCTGTCAACACAACAGCGGGCAGCAATGTAAAGATCGGTGCAGAGAATGTTCACTTCGAGAAGAGCGGTGCATTCACCGGCGAGATCTCAGCCGATATGCTCACAGAGCTCGGTGTTGAGTACGTTGTTATCGGTCACAGTGAGAGAAGACAGTACTTCGGTGAGACAGACGAGACTGTAAACAAGAGAACTATCGCTGCTCTTGAAGCAGGTCTCAAGCCTATCGTTTGCGTTGGCGAGCTCAAGTGGGAGCGCGAGTGCAACATCACTGAGGAAGTTATCGCTCGTCAGATAAAGCTCGACCTCTGGTCACTCACAGCAGAGCAGGTAAAGAATGTTGTTATCGCTTACGAGCCTGTATGGGCTATCGGAACCGGTCTTACAGCTACACCGGATCAGGCTGAGGAAGTTTGCGGATTTATCCGTGCTCAGCTTGCAAAGCTCTTTGATAAGGCAACAGCTGACGCTGTAACTATCCAGTACGGCGGTTCTATGAACGCTAAGAACGCTGCTGAGCTTCTTGCAAAGCCCAACATCGACGGCGGTCTCATCGGCGGAGCTTCACTTAAGGCTGAGGACTTCAATGTTATCGTTCAGGCTGCTGTAAACGGCTGATTGTTTATATGACATTAACGGGCGGATCTTATCCGCCCTAATATATGAAAGGATAATTGAAATGGCAAAGAAACCTGTTGCACTTATAATCATGGACGGCTTCGGCTACAATCCCGATACATACGGCAACGCTATTGCTGCCGCAAAGAAGCCCAACATTGACAAATACATGGCTGAGTGCCCCAATACTATCATTGGTGCCAGCGGACTTGATGTAGGTCTGCCTGACGGACAGATGGGCAACTCAGAGGTAGGACATACAAATATCGGTGCCGGACGTATCGTTTACCAGATGCTTGTCAAGATATCAAAGGATATCAAGGACGGCACGTTTTTCAATAACAAGGCTGTTCTTGATGCTATGAACAACTGCAAGGCAAAGGGCAGCGCTCTTCACCTTATGGGACTTCTTTCTCCCGGCGGCGTTCACAGCCACATGGAGCATCTTTTCGGCATAGTTGAAATGGCTAAGAAAAACGGTCTTGAAAAGGTGTATATCCACGCATTCCTCGACGGAAGAGACGTTCCGCCGTCGTCCGCTGCCGAATACATGGAAGAGACAGTTGCAGAGCTCAAAAAAATAGGGCTCGGCAAGATAGCCACTATCTCAGGACGTTTTTACGCTATGGACCGTGATAATGCTTGGGACAGAGTTGAAAAGGCTTACGCTGCACTGGTTTACGGTGAGGGCGTTAAGGAGACCGATCCTGTACAGGCAATAAAGAATTCTTACGCTAACGAGGTCACAGATGAGTTCATGCTTCCTACTGTTATAGAGGGAGGAGCACAGATAAAGGCTGATGACAGCGTAATATTCTTCAATTTCCGTCCTGACCGCGCAAGACAGATCACACGTTCCTTTGTTGATCCTGATTTCAGCGGATTTGAGAGAAGAAACGGCTTCTTCTCCGTAAGCTTTGTATGCATGGCACAGTATGACGCCACAATGCCTAATGTATCCGTTGCATATCCTCCGGAGCAGCTCACAATGACAATGGGCGAGTACCTTTCAAAGCTCGGCAAGACACAGCTCCGTATCGCTGAGACACAGAAGTATGCTCACGTTACATTCTTCTTTAACGGCGGCGAGGAGAAGCAGTTTGAAGGCGAGGACAGGATACTTATCAAGTCTCCTGATGTTCCCACATTTGATCTTAAGCCTGAAATGAGCGCTTATGAGGTCTGCGACGCAGTATGCGAGGCAATTGATTCTGATAAGTATGACGTTATCATTCTCAACTATGCAAACTGCGACATGGTAGGTCATACCGGTATATTTGACGCAGCTGTGAAGGCTGTTGAAGCTACGGACACCTGTGTAGGACGCATGGTAGAAAAGATACTTGCAAAGGGCGGTGCAGCTCTTATCACAGCCGACCACGGAAATGCCGACAAGATGATGGAGCCTGACGGAAGTCCGTTCACTGCTCATACAACAAATCCTGTACCTCTTATCGCCGTAGGCGTAGAGGGACAGCTTTCAGAAGGCGGAGTCCTTGCTGATCTTGCACCTACAATGCTTGATATCATGGGAGTTCCTCAGCCAGCAGAAATGACAGGCAAGAGCCTTTTAAAGAAATAAAATAATAAAGCGGATCGCTCTGATCCGCTTTTGTTATATCCGGTTAACATTTAAGGTTGCAAACACTAACACAGTATGATATAATAGTCTAAGATTGTAACAGGAGAGAAAAAATGCATAATAAATTGATAGATATTGCAGCCGTTATCCTTGGAAGTATTGTGCTTTTCAGCTGTTCACGATATACCGCCGGACAAAAAATAGATGATACCGTGCCGTGTTCGCGTGATATATTCGCTATGGATACATACATGAATCTGAAGGCTTACGGTGCGAATGCGGAAAAAGCTCTTTCAGAAGCAGAGGACAGGATCATAAGCCTTGAAAAAGAATTATCGGTCACTTCTGATTCAAGCGAGATATATGCACTGAACAATTCAAGCGGAGAAGCCACTTCATTGAGCGAGGACGCTGTATTTCTTATTGGGCAGTCAAAGCTTTTCGGCAGAGATACCGATGGCTGTCTTGATATCACTGTTTTTCCGATACTGAGAGAATGGGGATTTACGACAGGGAACTACCATATCCCCGATGAGGATATAATTGTCGGGTTACTGAAAGATACAGGCTTCGAAAAGATCATTGTGAACGGCAGCAGAGTTCAGCTGCCGGATAATTTACAGATCGACCTTGGCGCTGTAACAAAGGGATATACCGGAGATGAAGTGATAGAAATAATGCGTTCCGAGGGTATCAGCTCCTGCGTGATAAGTCTCGGCGGAAATGTTCAGACCCTCGGCACAAAGCCTGACGGTACTAACTGGAAGGTCGCTGTAAGGGATCCCTATAAACCGGAGACAGATATGTGTATCGTGGATATTGCGGATAAGGCTGTAATTACGTCGGGAAATTATGAGAGATACTTTATCGGTGACGACGGAAAAAGATACTGTCATATTATTGACCCCAAGGACGGCTATCCGGCTGATAACGGTTTCGTTTCGGTCACAGTGATAGGAGAGAACGGACTTACCTGCGACGCGCTTTCGACTGCTGTATTCGTTGCAGGAGAAGAAAACTCAGCTGATATCATCAGAAAATATCCCGGATATGATTTTATCATCGTTTCAGATAAGGAGAAAATATACTATACCAAAGGACTTGACGGACATTTTCAGAATACAAGTTCAATGGCTGCCGAGGTGATGAAAGGTTGACTAAGGGCGTAAAGATAATTGCCGCAGCGATACTTATCCTTCTTATCGGTTCGGTCATAGCGGTTGTAATTGGTTTCAGACCTTCCGACAAAAAAATAGTAAAGATATTGCAAGACAATAAGGTTATATATACTCTTGACCTTTCAAATGAAAATGACAGGACATTCCGTATAGAAGCTGTAAACGGCGGATGGAACGATATAACGATAAAAGACGGAAGAATATGTGTTTCATGCGCAGATTGTCCGGACCAAACCTGTGTTAACACAGGCTTCCTTCGTTCAGAAGGAGTTCCGGTTGTTTGTCTGCCCCACAGACTTGTGATAAGATTTGCAGACGAGGAGAAGAAATGATATGAAAGCACACAAAATAGCAGAGTTAGCTCTTCTCACCGCTTTAGCGCTTATCATCTTTGTTGTAGAGCTTCAGTTACCTGATCTTATACCGATACCAGGTGTAAAACTTGGACTTGCCAATATTATAACGGTGTATGCAGTATATCGATATAAAGCAGGTGAGGTCGTTCTGATTGTTACAGCAAGGATAATTCTGGCGGCTCTGTTTGCGTCAAGGATAATGGCTTTACTTTACAGTGCTGCAGGAGCGGCTATGTGTCTTGCAGGAATGTTGCTTATAAAAAAGATAATCCCTTATAAATATATTTGGCTTAGCAGCGTAGTTGGAGCTGTTTTGCATAACACAGGTCAGACAATAGCTGCGATTGCTTTTTTAAGGTCTCTGGCGGTTATCCCATATTATCCAGTACTTATTATATCTGGATGTATTGCCGGAAGCTTTACCGGTATCTGCGCTCAGCTCCTGATTAAGCGTAAGCTTCCGCACAGCAGTAACTGATGTCAGTTGAATACTGTAAATGCTTTTTCTGTAACGGAACAATGCATTGATTTGCATATTGAAATGTGATATAATACATTAGAGGTGAAAAATGAATGAATCCAATAAATGTATTTAAACTGAAAGGACTTCTTGACCGTTTTAAAGATAATCACCCGAAGGTGCCGATGTTTTTTAAAGCTGTTGCAGGTTCAGTACAGGAGGGAAGTATTATCGAGATAAAGGTAATATCTCCGGACAATAAAAGTATAATCACTAATTTCAAAGTTAATGCTGAAGATATAGCACTTGTAAAAGAATTAAAGGATATAGTATGAGAAAAAGCTGCCAATTTGGCAGCTTTTAGTATTCTATGCCCTTTCTTGCATTTATGCCATTATTGTAAGGGTGTTTTATCGCATTCATTTCTGTAACATAATCTGCAAGATCAAGCCATTCAGCCGAAGGAGCTCTTCCTGTGATGATGATTTCAACCTTTTTACTGTAGGTGCTTATAAACTTATCAGCAAGCTCGGTGTCAATCAGACATTTATTATATGCATCAAGCAGCTCATCAAGGACTATTAATTCTGCTTTACTTATATTAATAAGCTCCTCCGCAAGACGAAGCATAGCGGTATGTGCATACTTTACTGCTTCTTTTTCGGCATCAGACATCTGAAAAGAGAATTTGTTGCATTCCCGGCAGCATAAAACAAAGCTATCTTTTAGCGATTCAAGAATACTTATCTCAGAAGATGAACCGTTTTTTAGGAACTGTAAAAAAGCTGTTTTCATACCTGAACCGTTAGCGCGTAAAGTAAGACCGACAGCGGCAGTGGTTTTACCTTTTCCGTTTCCATAATATATATGAAGCATTTACATCACCTCAGAATTATTATATCATCCAGTAAAGAAATAATCAAGGCTTGACATTGTCCGGCGAAGGTAATATAATTATTCATGTATGAAAAAAAGGAGTGTTTAAATGAGATCAATTATATTTTTTGACATCGACGGTACTCTTGTCACTGAAGATGAAAGAGCGATAATACCTCAGAGTACGATGGAAGCTATTGCTCTGACCCGTAAAAAGGGTAATCTGACATTTATAAATTCTGGAAGGACAGCTTTTAATATAAGTTCCAAGGTTAAGAAACTGGGCTTCGACGGATATATTTGCGGTTGCGGTACCTACATAGAATACAGTGGCAATGTTCTGCTTTCCCATACTGTAGAAAAAGACGAATGTAGAAGGATAGCCGAACTCATGCGCAAATGCTGGGTAACTCCTGTATACGAACACAGAGATGGTTACTTCTTCGACGATAAAACTCCTGCGACTGAAGGATTTAAGGAATTTATGGAAGTATTTGTTGACGCTGGGATAGATGTTAACGGTAGAGTTGAGGATGAGAATTTTGGTTTTGATAAATTTGTTATATGGACTAACCCTGACAGTGACATGGAGCTATTTAGACGAGAGATCGAAAAGGACTTTTCTATTATTGACCGCGGTGGTGGATTCTACGAGAATGTCCCTTTAGGGTATTCAAAGGCGACAGGTATCTCAGTGATACTTGATAAGCTTGGAATATCAATAGAAAATGCTTATGCGATAGGCGATAGTACAAATGATCTGCCCATGCTTCAGGCAGTCCCAAATAGTATTGCTATGGGAGGATCGGAACATATATACCATTATGTGTCGTATGTCACAACTCCAATTGAGGAAAACGGTATATATAATGCTTTGAAGCATTTTGAGCTTATATAAAGAAATAAATATTACTCCTAATGTAATTTTTATTAGGCGATTATTGCTCTTTTACTCAATTATTGCGATTTTTATTAGCGCATTTTGTCATTTCTAATTATTGATTTGGATGTTCTTCCTGTGCTATAATAATATTACAGTTGAAAACTGATTATTTGGGAGGAGTGGCTGAGTTCGGGATATTACTCAGTCAAATAAAAAAATGAATATTGCTGTTGCACAGTCAGGCGGTCCGACCTGCGCTATAAATGCTTCTTTGGCAGGAGTATACAGCGCAGCTCAACGAGTCAAGGAAATTGACAGGGTATACGGCGTACTAAATGGTATCGAGGGTATACTAAACGATGAAATGGTGGATCTTTCAGAGAAGATCACAAGCGATGTAAGTTATCAGCTGCTTTTACGTACTCCATCAGCCGTACTTGGTTCATGCCGGAGAAAGCTTCCAAGTCACAGAGAAAGCGCTGAAATTCACGAAAAAATTACGGAAATACTACAAAAACGAAATATTGGGATGTTTTTCTATATCGGCGGCAATGATTCTATGGATACAGTTGCTAAGTATTCAGCATATCTTAAGGATAATCATATCAAAGATATCAAAATGATAGGTATCCCCAAGACTATTGACAATGATCTTTGCGAGACAGATCATTCTCCAGGTTACGGATCAGCTGCAAAATATGTTGCGGCGACCGTTCAGGAAATAACGCGTGACAGCAATGTTTACAGCATACCTTCTGTAACCGTAATTGAAACAATGGGACGCCATGCAGGCTGGCTTGCTGCGGCTTCATGCTGTATACGTTCCAACGGTGAGAGTGCTCCGCATCTTATATATCTTCCCGAGACTACCTTCAGCATTGAAGGCTTTCTTTCTGACGTAAGAAACGAGATGAAGAAGCACAGAGCAGTTATAGTTGTTGTTTCGGAAGGTGTAAAGACTGAAGAAGGGAAGTTCGCAGCTGAAGAATACCAATCAGGTCAGAAGGACGTTTTCGGTCACTGTTATTTGTCGGGCATAGGAAAGCTTCTTGAGAAGTTGGTTGCAGATAAAATAGGCTGTAAGGTGCGTTCAATTGAGCTTAATGTCATGCAGAGATGCAGCTCTCATATTGCCTCACTTGAAGATATCCAGTCATCAGAGGCTATTGGAATGGCTGCGCTCAAAGCCGGATTAAGCGGAAGTTCAGGATGTATGATGACCTTTGTCCGGGAATCTGATATGCCGTACAGCTATAGGATAGATAAAGTTGATGCTGCAAAAGCGGCTAATTCAGAAAAATTTTTCCCGAGAGAATGGATAAACGAAGCAGGCAACAATGTTCTTGCGCCTGCTTACGAATATATCATGCCTCTTATCCAAGGGGAACTTCATGCGATAATGAAAAACGGTATGCCGTTAAACTTTGTTATATAAAAATAAACGTCCCAAATTAGGGACGTTTATTTTTATATTATGCCTTAGCTGGCATTTCACCTTTTTTTAGCAAGAAGAGCTGGATAGCAAGTGCGTCATTTGTTGTAACGCCCTCTACTGAATCACAGTCTGCATTATCAAGACCTTCTGCTGTGATGTGGTTCTTGCCGGTACCGTTAAGACCATACTTGTCAGGATTAGCAAGTGACTGCATGATAAGTACAGCGTCAGCCATATCTATCGAACCGTCACAGTTAGCGTCACCGTAAACAACATTGGTTTTACCGGAGGATCCTGCACCGCTGTCGTTTATATCGAATGTAGTAGTTGTTGTACTTGTAGGCTTTGTAGTAGTTGTTGTGGTTCCCGAAGGCATTGTTGTTGTCGTTGTAGCACCTTCTTCATTATCCTGCTTTACATACTCACTGCCTGTACCTGCTGTAGTTCCGTCAGGCTCAGTACCCCATATAAGCTTATCGCCTGCATAGAGTGTAACCTTATCAGTGATAGCAGCAGCTGAGTTATCATCCTCGAAGCTTACGAGATCAGCATAGCTGTAGTCGTTTGAAGAATCCCACTCAGGATACTCATTTGTCTCAGGATCCATCTTTGTTGTCAGCGCGAACTGGTATACACGGCTTCCGTAGAACTTGCAGTCCTTCCAAGTTACTTCAACGTAATATGTTCCGTCGTCGTCATACTTTACGGGATCGGAAAGCTCAGCGTGTGACTTGTTGTTTGTGTATCCTGCTTCCTGATCGTAGTCAATACGGGGAACAAGATAATCAACGTCATAGCCATTATCAAGAAGCTCCTTGATGTTGAAGAAGTATCTTGCCTTTACATCACATTCGAATCTCGGAGGATTGATAGTTCTGTTGTGGAGAACCAGCTTGAGCTGGATACCATCTGCTTTTTCCTGTGCCTTACCGCCTGATACGAAGTATCCAACAGGGAGGGCATCACCGTTTTCGTCTACCTGATCGTAGCCGGTAGCATTTGAAGACATATCGAAGTCTTCGATGATGTAGTTTTTATCTTCATACTCCTTGCCCTTTGCACCATAGTAGTGGTAAAGTCCTGCAAGGTCACCGCAGAAACCTGCGTTATAGTCGTCGGTAACTTCATTGTAGATGTAGTCCTTTGTCTCGTCAACGTGTTCATCCTTAAGACCAGGACCTCCAACGAGAGCGCCCCAGAGAGTATGTACCTGGATTATCGGATCGTCCATGCTCTGTGTAGCTGAGCAGTGTGATGAACGGTGATGAGGATGTGAAGCGAAGTTATATTCATAACCTACCTCGTAAGCATAACCCATAGGGTTCTTACCAAGGATGTATTCCATCTGAGCCTTTGCCCATGGGAGGAATGTTTCATCACCTGTTGTCTTGGCGTAAACACAAGCACAGAGTCCAGCTGCAGTATTGTAACGTGCGGAACCGTAACCTGAAACTACAGCCCAACCATAAGGTGACTTAGCAATGAAGTCGCCACTTGTCTCACTGTCAGGGAGATCAGCAATCTGATCGCAAGTCATCGGCATATTCCAGAGATAATCGTCTCTGCCGAAATACTTATGACCATGAACAGGCTCATAGCCCCATTCAGAGCAGTCAGTTGTCTTAGAACAGCCTGACCAGAATTCAAGGTTGTAACGGAAGATATACCAATCACGTGCAGTATTTGTAATAGGAGCAAGCTTTGCGAAAACTCCGCCCCAAACAGTATCCCAGCAGTGAACCCAGATATTCTGCCAGCAGTTACCTGTATCAGTAATGATACGTTTCATATAGCCTGTATAAGCATAAGAAGGCTGCTGACCAGTTTGTGCCTGTTCATCATATGAACCACTGTCAGAAATTGGATTAGTAGTATCAACTGCAATAATATCGTCTATATAATCATAGTTTTCGGTACAGTAGTATAGCCATACAGCAGCCCACGAAAGTTCATCATAGTCATAGCTGGATGTATAGAAACCGCCATCGTAACCAAGGCTTGAATTGCTTGGTACCATACCTGGTTTCCATTCTTCAACGTGTGTCTTTACAGCAAAGTCATAAAGAGCCTTTGCGTATTTGAGATTCTTTTCAGCATATTCAGGATCTGTATCCTTGAAATTGAGATAGTTGATAGCAAGTGATGCGGCAGCACCGGCACACTGGTCAGATGCAGGCATTTCTGTTGTAGCGAAGTAAGCGGGACGCTTAACTGCGCATGAAGAGGAAGCTACCATTGTGTTGTCCTGCTGTAGCTCAGGAGGGCACCAGTAGTTATGGTCATTGTTACCTTCACCTACCTGATAGCAGTATGCGATAACATTATCATCATCATCCATGAAGGTAGCCTTCATGAAGTAGTCGTTTATCCAGCGAAGTTCATCTTCAACATGCTTTTGTAGACCGAGTTCCTCATAAGAATCACGGAATTCGTAGTATCCCCAGCCTACTGTAGAAGCGGAATAGCTTCCGGGGAGACCGAACTTAACGTGGTCACCGGCGTCGTGCCAGCCGCCTGTGAGATCGAGAGTGCCGTTTCCGTCGGGATCAAGGTATTTTTTGTTCTTTTCAATAAATGAATTGCTCATATTGACGCCGACATAGAGATCCGGATCATCGTCGCCGAGGTTCGGGTTTGCTTTACCGCTGTCACCCTGTCCAAGTCCTTGATCTTCCTTGAGCTGATCATCGGTCTTTCCTTTGCCGACTGTAGGCATTGGGCTCATAGGCTGGAGCGGGATTTCACCGTCGATTACGTGACAGTTTGAACGCCATGAATAATAGCCGTCGTCTGCCACCTGGTCACCACACTTGTTTGCATCGTAGAAGCACAGTGCAAGCTGTAAAGCCTCTGCGAAATTGTCGTAGTTGTTTTCCTTGCCTTCGGTGATAACCGCAGCATTTGCGCCTGTCATGATACTGCATGACATAAGTGTTGCAGCAGCAGATAAGCAGGCTAATGATTTTTTGAACATCTTCGCCTTGTCCATTTAAATCTTCCTTTCAAGAGTAGTTTTGAACGCTTCTCTGCCTTGAGAGCGTCCTTTTTTCACGTTTTTTTATTTGAGCAGATTCTTCCCCTTGAGTCTGTCAAAAACTATATTATATCCGTCGTTTCCGTCCTTAAGGGAACGGTTGACTCTGCTTATTGTAGCTGTGCTCGCACCTGTTTCTGTGACGATGCTGTTATATACGCGGTGTTCGTCGAGAAGTCTTGCAACGTGAAGACGCTGAGCAAATGATTTCAGCTCGATGCTTGTGCAGAGATCGTCAAAGAACTTGTAGCAGTCATCAACGGATTCAAGTGTAAGAATAGCTTCAAAAAGCAGATCCATGCTTTCAGATTTTATCTTGTCTATCATATTGATTCTCCAATCTGCCATAAAGGCGCAACTTAACAATTTCTTACTTTACATTTTAACACATTATTCCGTAAAAGTAAAGACCCTTTTTGTACAAAAGGAAATTGCCGCCTTATAATATAATAAGAACTAAGATTACACCTTTGTGTATATCATACCACATTCTTAACAAAAAGTAAAGAAAAATTTCGTGATTTCGCAAATTTTGGTGTAACATACCAAATGTTCGCAAGTTTTCGTGCAAATCCACAAATATTAACCTTTGTTAACTGGTGATAATGCTGTTTTGTATCAGCATTTAATAATTCCTAGACGCTGAAGATAAATCATTTTATCTGCTGAATCTTTCGAAGGGGTTGAATTTTTCAAAGCTTTATAGTATAATATTTATGAACGACTTTTTGTTCATAAGGATATGATATAATTAGAAATGCGGTGATTTTATGGAACAGACCATTAAAAGTGATAAAAATATAGAGGAATCAAATATACTGTACACTGTTGCGATGAGAGGGCTTGTTGCCTTTCCAAAAATGGTGATGCATTTTGATGTTTCGCGCAGCAAGTCCATGTCTGCGGTGGAGCGATCCCTAAAGGAGGGCGGCAAGCTTTTTCTTGTTACTCAGCACGAAGCGTATATAGACAATCCTAAGGCTTCCGATCTTTACAAGGTAGGAGTAGTTGCCGAGATAAAACAAGTTCTCAAGCTCCCGGACAATGTCATGAAAGTGCTAGTGGAGGGAGTATATAAGGCAAATCTTGTCAGACTTATAGACGACGGCGAGGTATTGAAAGCTGAAGTAAAACGAACTCCTACATATTCCCGTGCTAAATTCGACGATGTTGAGGCTGAGGCTCTTATTCGTTCAATAAAGGATGTTTTTGAAAGGTATGCTTCTTTCTTCCCGAAGATGCCAAAGGAACTGCTGAACTCAATAATGACCCAGGATTCTCCGATAAAACTTTTTGAGACCGTTACCTTCAACTGCAATCTCAACTACAGAGATAAGCAGACTCTTCTTGAGGAAACAAATATAATCAACAAGCTTTCTGTACTTTTTGCCTGCCTTACTTCAGAGGTGGAAATACTCGAGCTTGAAAACCTTATCAATGAGCAGACAAAAAACAGTATTGATAAGGGACAGCGTGAATTCTATCTCCGCGAGCAACTCAGAGTCATTCAGGAGCAACTTGGAGAGGATGAGGCTGAGGAAGCCTTCGGCTACATAAACGACATAATGGACCTTAAAATTGACGAAAAAAGCAAGGAAAAGCTACTTAAGGAAGCCGACAAGCTTACAAAGCTGCCGCCTGCATCTCAGGAGGCTTTTGTTATTAAGAACTATCTTGACACAGTGCTGGACCTCCCTTGGGGAAAGTATACCAAGGCTAAGCTGTCTATGGAGAAAGCGGAAGCTGTTCTTGAAAAGGATCATTATGGTCTGAAAAAGGTAAAGGAGCGTATACTCGAATTCCTTGCCGTTCATATACTTAATCCGGAAATTAAGGGACAGATAATCTGTCTTGCAGGCCCTCCTGGTATAGGAAAGACTTCGATTGCAAAATCCATAGCCAAAGCAATGGGCAGAAAGTATGCGAGAGTATCTCTCGGCGGCGTCCGTGACGAAGCTGATATCAGAGGCCACAGAAAGACTTATGTCGGTGCTATGCCCGGACGTGTCATAACAGCAATAACACAGGCAGGTTCTGCAAATCCGCTGATACTTTTCGATGAAATCGACAAGCTTTGCAGCGATATAAAGGGCGATCCCTCGTCGGCTATGCTTGAAGTGCTTGACGCTGAACAGAACTATGCTTTCAGGGATCACTTCCTCGAGGTGCCTTTCGACCTCAGCAAGGCAGTATTTATTACTACTGCCAATAATGTAAGTGCTATTCCTGCACCTCTACTCGACAGAATGGAGGTCATAGAGCTTCCAAGCTATACAGCGGAGGAGAAGTTCCATATTGCCAAGGAGCATCTTGTTCCTAAGCAACTCAAGGAACATGGTCTCAGGGCTTCACAGTTAAGGATAACAGATGACGCGATAAACGAGATCATACAGTATTATACCAAGGAAGCGGGCGTGCGTTCGCTAGAGCGCTGCATAGCTTCACTTTGCAGAAAAACCGCCAAGAAGATAGCTGCTGGTGAGATCAGCCGTGTTTCAGTTAAGGCCAAGGACCTCAACGAGCTTCTCGGCATACGCAAATACACTGGCGATCTTTCCTCCAAGAAGAATCAGGTGGGCGTTGTAAACGGTCTTGCATGGACATCAGTAGGCGGTGTACTAATGCCTATAGAAGTGCTTACAATGCAGGGAACAGGAAAGATAGAGGTTACAGGTTCTTTAGGCGAGGTCATGAAAGAGAGCTCAAAGATAGCTGTAAGCTATGTACGCAGTATTGCTGATAAATACAAAATAGATCCAAATTTCTATAAAGACAAGGATCTACATATACATGCTCCCGAAGGAGCCGTTCCAAAAGACGGCCCGTCTGCTGGTGTGACGATGACAACTGCACTTGTTTCCGCTTTGTCAGGATTTAAGGTTAGAGCGGATATCGCTATGACCGGAGAAGTTACTCTTCACGGAAAGGTGCTCCCGATAGGCGGACTGCGTGAAAAAACAATGGCTGCTTACAAGGCAGGCATAAAAACTGTTATTATCCCGACAGAAAACAAACCAGACCTGGAAGAAGTGGACAATGTCGTAAAGGACGCGATAAAATTTGTATATGCGTCTGACCTTAAGGAAGTGCTCGACGAAGCGCTCGTAAAATAAGATAGTTAGGAGAAGCATTGGTGAAACTGAATTACAACAAGGCTGAATTTGCTGCAGCTTACGGAAAGTTTTCACAGATACCAGCTCCGGATCGCATTGAGATAGCCTTTGCCGGACATTCAAATGTAGGAAAATCTACGCTTATAAACAAGCTTTTCAACCGTAAAAATCTTGCTCGTGTAAGCTCCGTTCCCGGAAAGACGGCTACGATCAATTTTTACGGGCTTGAAAACATATATTTTGTGGATCTTCCGGGATACGGATATGCAAAGGTTGCTAAATCAGAGAAAGAACGTTGGGCAGGACTTATAGAAGGCTACCTGGGTTCTGACAGAGATATCAGACTTGTGTTCATGCTAGTTGATATGCGCCATGCTCCGACCAAGGACGACGTTCATATGATAAACTTTTTGATAGATTCGGAAATGCCTTTTGTTCTTGTCCTTACCAAGGCAGATAAATTAAATAAAAGTGAGAGGGCTAAGCGCCTTGAAGCTTTTGTATCGGAGATACCCTGTTTTGAGGATATTCACTCTATACCTTTTTCTTCACAGACTTTGGAAGGAGTTGAAGAGCTCAGAAAGATCGTAGAGGAGATCGCAGATGACAATGACGTCACTGTTGAATAAAAAACACACGAAAGGATGTTAAATATGTTTGTATCCGATGATCTCAGTGTTAATGCTGAGGGGAACCTGACAATCGGCGGGGCAGATACTGTTGAGCTCGCTAAAGAGTTCGGTACACCGCTGTATGTTATGGATGAACAGGTCATAAGAAACAGTCTGAGAAGATTCCATGACAGCATGAGCAAGTATTACAACGGAAATGGAGAAGTTCACTATGCAAGTAAGGCTTTTTCCTGTATGGAAATGTGTAGGATAGTTGCAAGCGAAGGGGACGGACTTGATGTTGTATCTATTGGAGAGCTGTATACAGCTGTAAAAGCCGGCTTTCCGATGGATAAGGTTGGCTTTCACGGCAACAACAAAACAGATGAAGAGCTTGAATTCGCTGTAAAGGTCGGTGTAGGACACATCATAGTAGATAATATCGACGAGCTTCACCGCCTTGAGAAGATATCTGCTGAAAAAAGCGCTCAGCCCAATATAATGTTCCGCATCAAGCCTGGTATAGACGCACATACTCACGATTTTGTAAAGACTGGTCAGATAGATAGTAAATTTGGATTTGCCCTTGAGACCGGAGAAGCATTTGAAGCTGTAAAAGAAGCTGTTAACTGCAAAAATGTTAAGCTTATAGGTCTTCACTGCCATATAGGTTCTCAGATCTTTGATATTGCACCTTTTGAAGAAGCTGCAAAGGTAATGCTCGGATTTATCGCAAAGATAAAAAACGAGCTGGGTTACGTAATCGAAGGACTTAATCTTGGCGGCGGCTTTGGTATAAAATACCTTAACGAGCATGATCCGAAGCCATTTGAGGTATATCTGGAAAAAGTATCAAAGGTTGTAAAGGAAGAATGCGTTGCACTTGACATCAAGCTTCCAAAAATGTTTATTGAACCAGGTCGTTCTATAGCAGGTCCTGCCGGTATAACACTTTATACTGTAGGAGCTCGTAAGGAAATACCCGGTATCAGGACATATATATCCGTTGACGGAGGCATGGCTGACAATCCGAGATATATTCTTTACGGTTCAGAGTATGACGCTGTCGTTGCAAATAAAGCAGGAGAGGAACGAAAAGACCGCGTAACTATAGCTGGAAAATGTTGTGAGAGCGGTGATCTTATCGGCGAGAATATGCCTTTACAGTATGCGGAGTCAGGAGATATAATCGCTGTCTGCGCTACAGGCGCATATAATTATTCGATGTCCTCGAATTATAACAGGCTACAAAAGCCGGCTGTTGTATTCGTTAATAACGGAAAAGCAAAACTTGCTGTAAAAAGGGAAACGCTTGACGATATAATCAGAAACGATATATAAAACAAAAAACAGGTGTGAAAATATTTCATACCTGTTTTTTATAATATTTTCCCTGCCATGTATCAAGGTCGGCAAGTCTTTTGTCAATTCCACCAAGTACTGCGAGCTTGTCGGTACTCCACATTGGGGCGATAAGCTTGGATTTGTCTCCGTCACCGGTAATACGTTCAATCACTGTCTGAGGCGGCAATAGTTCAAGCTGTTTTACAATTATGTTTATGTATTCATCACGATCAAGTATTCTGATCTCTCTCTTTTGAAACATATCGGCTAGAGTAGTGCCCTTTATTACGTGCAGCATCTGCAGTTTTATTGCGTCTGGAGAGAGCATTGCTAATTCCGCGGCAGTTTCGAGCATCATTTCATCAGTTTCGCCTGGAAGTCCGTTGATAATGTGGATACAGGTGCGGATCCCTTTGGCTTTAAGACGAAAGTAGCCCTTTCTGAACTCGGAATGAGTATAGCATCGGTTGATGAGCCTGAGGGTCTTGTCATGGCAACTTTGCATACCGAGCTCAACGGTAAGATCCGTCTTCTCACTCAGCTCTTGCAGCAGACCGATAACATCCTCATCTAGGCAGTCAGCTCTCGTTCCGATAGATATTCCGCATACATTAGGCTCCTCAAGAACTGAAAGAAAAATCTTTCGTAGCTTCTCCAAAGGAGCATATGTATTAGTGTTTGCCTGAAAATATGCAACGAAACAGGCTCCGTCTCCGTATTTGCTAATTATGCGGCTTTTCTCGGCTTTAAGCTGGGAAGCTGTATCAAGATCGCCGCGTGTGAAATAACCACTTCCGCCGTCACAGAAAATACATCCTCCGAAGCCTTTGGTTCCGTCTATATTCGGACAGGTAAAACCGCAGTCGAGGACGGCTTTGTATATTTTATGTCCGTACTTCTTTAAATTATGGTAATTCAGTGTATGATAACGCTTGTTATCCAGCGAATATTCAAAAGGACTTGTGTTCATAATGTTACTCCTTGTGAAAATATGTTATCATATTCATTTATAATTGTCAATATTTAGTAGTCAAAAAAATAAAATCGCAATATATGGCTGAATTATCTATTGACAATGTGCACAAATTGAGTTAAAATATAAGAGTAATATAAAAGTGAGGAAGAGATTATGGATAAAAATATTGTATTGATTGGTATGCCGGGAGTCGGAAAAAGTACCGTTGGAGTGATACTTGCCAAGCTGCTGGGCTACAGATTCATTGATACAGATATAATTATCCAGGAGAAAGAGAAAAAGCTCCTCAAAGATATAATCGCCGAAAAAGGCGCAGAAGGCTTTATTGAAACTGAGAATAGGATAATTAGTAGACTTAATGCCAAAAGATCTGTCATTGCGACAGGCGGTAGTGTTGTATACGGTGCTGACGCAATGAAAAAACTGTCTGCCGGTAGTATTGTGATATATCTGAAGCTCGATTACGGAAAGCTCCGCTACAGACTCGGCAATATTAAAAACAGAGGAGTGGTAATAAAGGACGGACAGTCGCTGAGCGGACTGTATCGAGAAAGACTTCCTTTATATGAGAGATATGCAGATATCGTTATAGATGAGAACGGCTGTAATGTCGAAAAAACCATAAATAAAATTCTTGACGAATTACTCGGTTCTTTGTGAGAAATACACAATTCGGTAGAAGCTTAAAGGTTTGATTTGCACAATTTTATATTTTGTTTAAAAAGTACTTTGACTTTTAGCTAATTATGTGTTATAATGTAAAATAGGATTATTATTAAAAGTAATTATAAGACTTCCGCGCCGTCTATGCAGCTAAACTGCTTTGGCTTTCGGATATCGGAAAGGAATAAAAATGTCTAAAATAATTGCTGTTACTTCAGGAAAAGGCGGAACAGGAAAATCAACTGTTTGTGCTGGAATTGGTTACACTCTCGCAAAGCAGGGACACAGAACTCTAATTATCGAGCTGGACTTCGGTTTGAGATGCCTTGATATAATCTTTGGCGTAGAAGATAATATCAAATATGATCTCGGCGATGTTTTGAACGGAAAGAAGACCGCTCTTGAAGCCGTTGCACAGATACCTATGGCTTCTAACCTCAATATCCTCTGCGCTCCCAAAACTCTTACTGCTGTGAATGCAGAGCAGATAGTAGATATATGCCGTTCTGTAAAAAAGTATTTTGAATACATTATCATTGATACTGGCGCGGGAATCAATTCTCATGTTTTCGACATTGTTGAACAGGCAAATCTTATCCTTGTGATATCCACACCTGATCCGGTATGCATAAGAGATGCAAGTCTTATGTCAGATGAATTCTATAACAGAGGAAACAAAAGCCAGCGTCTCATCATAAATAAGATCAGCAAGAAGATTATCGGTGCTGAGCTTATCTCCAACCTTGATGAAATAATTGACAAGGTTGGCGTACAACTCATAGGAGTTATACCCGATGATTTTAAGATGACTGTAGCGACCGGAAAGGGCAATCCGATACCTACCGATAGTGAAGCGCTAAGGGCTTTTGATGCAATATCTAAACGACTCGGCGGAGAATTCATTCCGCTTACAGTTAAAACTGTATAAAACATGAAATATATCCGCTTAGCGGGGAAAGGGCATAAAAATGAAAATCGCAATAATAGCACATGATGCGAAAAAGGAGCTTATGGTACAGTTCTGCAGCGCTTACTGCGGAATATTGTCAAAGCATACTCTTATAGCTACAAATACCACAGGAAAGCAGGTTAGTGAAGCTACCGGTCTTCCAATAAAGAGATATCTCAGTGGTCAGGGAGGAGCTGAACAGATACTTGCACTTCTTTCGTGCAATGAGGTTGATGTTCTTCTTTTCTTCCGCGATCCTATCAATCCTAAGGCAGCAGACGTTCATGGTATGAACCTTCTTAGACTCTGCGACGTTCATAACGTACCTGTTGCAACAAACATCGCTACCGCAGAAGCGCTTATCCTTGCACTTGAAAGAGGCGATCTGGATTGGCGTGAGGTCGGTAATCCGAGTATCTGAATCTTCAATTGTCCCTTTTAAAGGGACAATTTTCATGTAAAAACATACAGGAAAGGCTTGAAATATATGGCAATAAATATCAAACGTCCGAATGGAACCGAAGACGTCCTGCCAAAAGATGTATATAAATGGCATACTATAGAGAAAATAGCGAGAGAGACGGCTGAAAGCTTTGGTTTTTCCGAAATAAGGATCCCGACATTTGAGAATACGGATCTTTTTCTCCGTTCTGTAGGCGAGACTACAGATGTCGTGCAGAAGGAGATGTATAC
>NZ_JAGCFH010000163.1 GCF_017650195.1 Ruminococcus sp.
GCTCTGCTTCCAGACAGCGGTGACAGATATTATTCAACACCTCTTTTCAGCGACTGATTATAACGAACATCTCAGACTTCAAGCTTCTGAGTGTAAAAAAGCTTCTTCAATTAGCACTGTGCTTAATGAAGAAGCTTTTTCTTTTACAGCTTATACTGCATGAAATTAATATTCTTTACGAATCCGAAATCAGTGTACAGCAAAACTCTTATATTCGAAGCGGTTATCTGAACAGTACCGCATCTCTGTTTTTTGCCTTATAGCAGCTTTTTACTATTTCACTCTTTGAACAACTAATGCAATTAACAAAAAACGCCTTGTATTTTTCTAAAAATTATGTATAATAAAAGTATAGAAAGTACACTTCAGGTGAAATAGGCTTTCAGAATTTATATGAGGGAGTGAAACAAATGATTCTAAGTAATGTAAAAAAGGCCTTGTGTCTTGCTGTTTCCGCGGCAATAACAGCCTTGTCCATTCCATTCGTAGCTTCAGCAGCCGATCAGACTGATAGAGGCAAAATTGGCATATATGAATATGAAATGTGGAATCGGAACTATGTCGGTAACTGCGAAATTGAACCGGGCGAAAGCTCGTTTACCTGTTCATGGAAAAATATTGAAGACAATTATTTTACTATGGGTCAAATTTATAACTCTCTGAAATTAAACTACAAGGATGTGCCAAACCTGTCATTCAGCTATGACTTCGAGTATACTCCTAACGGCAATTCATTCTATGGAGCATGTGGCTATACAATGAATCCTATGATGAAATACTACATTGTCGATGGTTGGAGCAATCTAATGCCGCCAGCCAACTCAGCGGTCAGGTCATACGGAACTGCTGTAGTCAACGGTCATGAATATGAGGTATTCACATCATACCGTTATAATTATCCGATGATTGACGGAGCTTCTACAATGCCAGTGTACTGGAGCGTCCGCAAGGAAAGCACCTCAATAAACAATAACACCACGACCGTTCATGACTGTATAGACATTGCAAAGCATTTTGACTCATGGAGAGCCTTCGGACTTGATACGTCAGGAGAGCTGTATAGTGCGAATTTCTTCATTGAAAACAACGACAGATCAAGCGGAAGCGCTGAATTGAAGGAATTAGTTTTTGGGAACGGTAATGACAGCTCCCCTGTCAGTGTAGACGGTAAATATCTTGATAAAAATATTCTCATGGTTCCGGATCAGGATGGTTATTACATAAGAAATGATTTCAATGAAGTTGTCGGGGACTGGGAACCACGTGAAAATGATATGCTTGAATTGACTATCGGCGGCTTCAATGGGACAAACGCACTTCACTCTTACAGACGCACCAGTGACGTGGCAGGTCCGACTCTGTATCTAGGCACAAAAACTTTTAAGCAAGGAGAGAGCTACAGCTTTGGCGCAGTTGTGATGCAAAACACATTTTCTTCCTTGAAGTTTGAACTTGTATTACGATATATATCTCCTGGCGGTACTCCGGAATATATAACCATAGCCAAAGCGAACGCAGAAAAAGATGAATGGACAGAGCTAGCAAACGAACATTTTAAAGTTGATATACCACAGGGATCGAGAGATCTGACTCTTGCTATACAAACAATCATGACAACCTGTGATATATATATTGACGACGCTTATGTTGCCGTAGAGGGTACAAAGCCCATGTTCAGTATTAATACAGTTCCTGATTCAGATCTGCGCGGCGATATCAATCGCGACTGTGTAATTGACGTTTTTGATCTCGTATCACTGAGAAGAGCAATACTTGAAATAATCGCAAGTAATGCGCCTATCCCTGCAAACTCCGATATAAACGACGACGGAGATGTAAATGTTTCCGATCTTGTATGGCTGCAAAAATTTATACTTGGTGCTGAAAAGCTCCCAACTAGCGTAACAACAGTTGCTGTATCCGCTAATTGAGTATTATTTAGACAATATATCCGTTCACTTGTGAAAAGTAATAAAGGCCTCTTAAGCGGCATATGAAAAAGAAATGCAATTAGCAGATCTTTCTCAGCATGCTTAAGAGGCAATGTTATTTTCAGTCGAATTTTACTAGTATGATTCGAAGATGAACAATTATTTTAAATGAGTAGTACAATTAAATATGTGAAGACACAAGAAATATTTGTTATGATTTTGTGTAATTGGGCCATTTATTGACTATAAGAATTTGTAAAAGCGCTTGTAAAAAGCTGTTGTGATTTTTATTTCTACCGTCGCGAGGATTCCATACTCGAACAAGATTACTTCATGAGGACAAAAGAATCACTTGTTCCTATTGAAGTTAAAGCTAAAAACGGCAAGACAAAGTCTCTGAAAATACTGATATATTTCGAAAAGTATGCTGATATAAAATTCGGAATTAAGCTGTTTAACGGTAATGTTGGTTATGCAGATAACGTATACCTATTCCTGTATTTGGGTGCATTCCTGCTTAAGAAATTACTGCAAATTATATAATATAACAAGCCCTGAGGCAATCTTTATATGACTGCTCTCGGGCTTGTTTTATCATATTCTCCTGAATATTATTTATAAGTTTTGATTTACATATGCAAATTTCAATTTTAAAATGTAGCTTTTGAAACTATAATAATGTATGAATACCGACATAATTATAGTTTCCTTTTGGTTCTTAATCGAACTGAGAAATTGATTCAGTTATACTCCGAAAGAAACTGCCCCTTGTTTACAATATTATATTGAGTTTAATAACATTAACTGTAATATGGGTTTTACCATTCTTGAAATGTAGTTCATTAACGGTCAATTTATAAGATATTATAAGTTCTTATTTAACAGATGTTCCGCCTGTAAATGTACCACCGTATGCAGCAAGCTGAGTCTGGTCGACTTGCTGGAAATATGTTGAACCGTTAAGAGTACCACCTGTGTAGAAAGATGCGCCCGATGTACCATTGCCGCCTGCCTTAAGCTGACTTACTGTCTTGTCAACGATGAAAGATACTATGACTTTTCCGTCGCTTCCTACTAGTGATAATCTTGTATTTGCAGATACATTCGCTGAAGCTGTTACGCTTGCTGACATTTCGCTGCCGCCCATGCTCATACCACCTGAAGGACAGTTGGATACCCATACGCCGCCCTTTACTGAGATAGTGCTGCCGCCGTCTCCGCAGTCAAATGGTTCATTGCCGTTTGAGATAATGTAGCCGCCGTTTATTTCAATATTACCGTTGGAATCGTAACCGTCGTGGTCACCGTTGGCAGCGTTGACTAATGCAAGACCACCATTAAACTGCAAGAGGTAGTTTCCAGAGTTACCGCTGCCGAAGCCGCCTCCTCCGAAACCTCCACCGCCCTGCCCCCAGGGCATACCGGTGTTACCCATACCTGAACCATCGCTGCCGCCGGCTGCATTAAAGCCATCGTCAGTGGAATTCACGATAACCGAGCCGCTGTTCTGGTAAATTTTCTGAGCTTCGATACCCTCATAGCACTTCTCGACTGTGATAACGATATCATCGTACTTGCCGCTGTCCTTTGTGCCGATAGTGAGGTTATGGTCGGCATGAGCGCCGTCATCAGCTGAAGCAAGCTTTATCTCGCCGCCGATGAGCTGCATGCTGCCGCCGCAGTGGATACAGTCGTCGGAGGAGTCTATATTGATAGAACCACCGTTGATGGTGATATCGCCTACGCTCTGCCATGTAGTACCAGCCTCGTCATAAAGACCTACTGCCTTTATGCCCTTTGCGGAGATGTCAGTCTTGTTGGAGTTTCCGTCCATACCGAAACCGCCCATTCCTCCGCCGCCGGGTCTGCCACCGCCGGGATTAAAGCCGCCTGTATTGCCACCCTGAGTGTTGTCTGAGCCGGTATAGGAGCTTCCCTGGAAGGTTTTGATAGTCAGTTCGCCGCCGTTCATGGTGAAAAACTGTTCAGCTGAGATACCGTCTGCGTAGGAGTCAATATTTATAGTACCTCCATTGACAGTAACTATTCCCAACTGCTTTGCTGTTGAAGAAGCATCAGTGGAAGTAGCTTTGATACCGTCGCCTGCTTTTGTTTTTACTGTTACGGAGAGGTTTGAATAGTCCACCTCTGTTCCGTCTGATGATGTATTTCCTATAGTTACGCTGTCCTTGCCGCGTATACCGTCATCAGCAGCATTTACTACCAGTGTGACGTTGTATATTTTTATATCGTCCTTGCCGACGATAGCGTCTGCAGCATTGCCGTTTACGGTAAGCTTGCCCTTACCCTTGAACTTTATATCGCCCTTTGAGTAGATAGCTCCCGTATCATTGTCGGCGTTGGTGTACTCAGTACCATCAGAGATAGTATTTTCTGTTCCGTTCTTAGCAACGATAACTACCTCGTCAGCGATAGACGCTACGTATATAGGAGAAGTTTTAGTATTTGTAAGACTCATGCCGCTGAGCTCAAGCTCAACGACGCCGTCGGGATAAGCAGTCTTGTCAACGTCAATAACGATCTGTCCACCTGTCATCTCACCTGTTACAGTGAAAACGCCTGGCTGAGAGATGGTACATACGTTGTTTTCCACTTTAGCTTCGGAAGAAGCATTTGTGGTCATTCCTGCGTCAGAAAGAGTTATAGTAAGACCTTCTGTAGTTACCGTCGGATCAGAAGTTATAGGATTGGTAGTTGTATTGCCGCTACCTGATCCTAAAGGATCAACATTATTAAATACAGTTACAAGGCTGAGCTGGAACTGTGTCTGCTTTCCGTCTGTATGAGTTACAGCAGCGCCTGTAGATGTATTGGTAAAGCCGCATGACTTAGCGCCGTTTATTGAAGCTTCACTGATAAGCACATACTTGTACTTCTTGGTGAATGCGATCTCCGACTTGGAATTTGCAGATATAGCATTGACTTTCTTCCATGTACCGTCCTTCTCGTTTGTTACATCGTCGATACAGTTAAGCAGTGCAGTTGCCTGTGTAGTGCCTGTAAGAAGCTTTTCATCTACCTGATTGTCGGTAGCTGTTGCATAAACGTCGCCACCTATTATATTTACAGCTGTTACAGCTGTAAGTCCGCGGTCACCGCCTGCAATAAGTGTACCGCCGCTGATATCTATAGTAGTCTCAGCCTGTACAGCGTCATTGCCTGCCTTGATAGAAACATAACCGTCCTCAAATACAACAGCGTCCTTGCTGGACTTGATGCCATCACCTGTAGCGTCTATTGTAACATAACCTTTCTTGACAGTAACAGACTGCTTAGCCTTGATACCATCAGTCTTGTTCTCGGAATTATTAGTAGTAATATTAATCTTGCCGCCGTTTATCTTAATATCGTTGTTACATGAAACAGCATCCTGGGTGTTAGCGGTGATCGTAAGGACACCATCGCCCTTTTCTCCGCCCTTTATAGTCATATCGTCCTTGGCCTCGATAACTGCAGATTTAGCATAATCTCCCTCATATGCAGTTTCACCATCTGAAATGGTATTCTCAGTACCGTCAACGATATTGATAGATGTATTCTCTGCGTTTGTGATAAGTATTGCTGGAGCACTCTTGCCAGTAATATTTACTCCGTTAAGGAATATCTTTACAGTTTCAGCATCAGCGGCCGTGTCAGCAATATTCACATTGATTTGTCCATCGTCAAGTGTACCATCAACATAATACTCACCTGAATGAGTGATAGTAACAGTTGCTCCGCTTACTGTTACATTTTCACCTTCGACTTCAATAGATGTATTCTTAAGGTGTATCTTTACTACGTCAGCTACAGGCTGCTCCGGATTATCATTCTTGCCACTGCTGAGTTCTCCCTTGCCAAGGAGGTACATCTGGATAGCAAGTGCATCATTGTTGGATACACCGTCATTTGCACCGTTGCAGTCTGCATTGATCCAGCCCTGGTCGGTGATAGTGTTTTTGTCAGTACCGCCTTTGCCGTACTTGTTCGGATTGGACAGCGCCTGCATTATCATTACAGCGTCAGACATATCAATGTCGCCATCGCAGTTTGCGTCGCCAACGAGTGTTGAGACATTAGTCTCTGCCGCTAAGCTCATAACAGGCATTGCAGCAGCTGCCAAACAAGTAGCTGAAATCCCTGCGACGAGCTTTTTCAAGACATTGTTCCTCATAATTATCATTCTCCTTTTTTAATATCGCCCAATCATAGTCTTGTTTTTGACTATGATTATATTATACATAAACAGGCTTGAATAATATACAATGCTTTAAAATGTTCTTTTAGCTTAGTTAAGAGAATAATAGAAATTGACAAGCCAATTTTTATTCATAATAATTAAAGAAATACAGTTCAGAATTAGACGAGATTTGTACTCTATAATATAATTATATATGATGAAACTGAATTGAGGCTGAAAATGAATGTGAAAGATGTTAAACAAAATGAAAGATTGATGAAATTATTGTAAAAACGGGTCCTATACAAATGATGATTTTCTGACTGCTGATTTTTTATTTGAAATACTGAATTAGAATCCATAAGAACCAAAAGCCTGTTTTGATGAGCTATGTAAGAGCGATTCTATTTTCAGAAAAACTATCATATAAAAAATTAACCACACAGTCAATAAACTGTGTGGTTAAGCCTTTTGTTTAGAGCTTGTGACGGGACTCGAACCTGCGACAGATCATACTGGAATTTGTATTTATCAGATATTTTTTTACAGATATATCTAAGATTCAATTCACTGAATATCTTCTGCAGAAATATATATCCTCCATTAAAAAGATTCGCCGAATCTTTGCTAAGCTGGGCA
>NZ_JAGCFH010000164.1 GCF_017650195.1 Ruminococcus sp.
AAACATTTTGACAGCTTTTTCGGTCAATGTAAAAATATATTTATAGAACTTTCTCCCAACTGGTATCAGTAAGGAGGAAAAACTCCAAGGAGGAAAAAATGGAGATAGGAAATCAGATCAAAAAGTACCGCGGAAAGCTGAACTGGTCACAGGAGGCTCTCGCTGAAAAAGCTTACGTCAGCCGCCAGACCATTTCAAACTGGGAAAATGGCAATAGCTACCCGGACATACACAGTCTTCTACTGCTTGGAAATCTTTTCAATATTTCTCTTGACGAATTAGTTAAAGGAGATGTTGAATCTATGAAAAATGAAATCGAAAAAAAGGACTTGAAGAAATTTAATGTAATGGCATGCCTGCTTACAGTCGAGTATCTAGCAGTCGTTGTATCTATTATACCGCTTATAAAATATCTTGGCTGGCTGGGTGGAGTGATATGGGGCATACTGTTCGCCGCATCTATGTTCACTGCCATAAAGGTCGAAAAAATGAAGAAGGCTAACAACCTCCAGACCTACAAGGAGATAAAGGCTTTCATGGAGGGCAAGCCACTTGACGAAATATCTGCAGAACGTATCAAGAGCATAAGCAGTCCACCTGTAAAAGTTATATGCGGTGCGGTATTCGGCTTTATCGCAGTTGCAGTATGTGCATACATGTTTTTCAAATAATATACCTATGGGCATCAAAAAGTGCAGCAATTTTCACTGCTGCACTTATTTCATAATATAAAGGTCTTACTGCATCTTGTAAGAGTCGATCATCTTTTTTACCATACTTCCTCCGATTGAACCAGCCTCACGGGAAGTAAGATCACCGTTGTAACCCTGCTTGAGGTTGATACCGAGCTCATTTGCAGACTCCATCTTGAATCTTTCAAGTGCTTCTCTGCCCTTTTCTGTCATTACGCCTTTATTATTGTTATTGCTCATTGCATTATCTCCTTAAAAAGAATTATTGATGCCGTGATAGTATTATGACCGCAATAATTCCTTTAAAACATGGAAATTAATGTTCGAAAATCAAAAATGGACTTAGTTTTTTACAGTCTATGTTTTAATTGCTTGTTAAAAATTTGAGCATTTTTACAAAAATGCCAGCCTCTGATCCAGTGACTGGCATTTTATTATCAGTAAATTATTTTACTCTAATATGAATCTGTCCGCCGTCTATTGTCTTGCCATGAGCCTTGCCTTACTGTACCTGAGCATCATCATTATCGCCGTTATTTACAGCAACAGTTGTTGTAGTAACCTTGGTATTAGTTGTTGTGATAGTTGTAGTCGTAGTTATCGTCTTTGTCATACCCTTATGAACAAGAGTTATAATGTCGTTGTAAAATGACTTAGGCTGGTAGTTGCTGAAAGGAAGTGGTGAACCACCGTTCTCACGATATCTCCAGCTCCTCTCGTCTGTTGTTCCCGAGAGAGTTACACAGGAGATATTCTTAGCGTGCCTCATAGCTACCTCAAAGATCTGAGGATAAAGCTTACCGTTAGTACCAGTGCTGTTCGTGATGTCGAGCTCTGTAATCTGAATGTCAAGTCCAAGTGACTCAAACTGCTTTACAGCTGTTTCAAACTCACTTGCCGAAGGATATTTTGAATCAAGGTGAGCCTGCATTCCAATACCGTCGATATAGTCGCCTTCTTTCATGATTGTCTTAGCCATATTTATAAGATCGTCCGTCTTTGCACTCATGTACTCGTTATAATCGGTAAGATAAAGCTTACAATCCTTAGGAGCATACTGTCTTGCATACTTGAATGCATTTACAACGAACTCTGAGTTTCCTTCGCCATACACTCTTGTCCAGTTGGAGTTAGTTTCAGGTCTCATTCCGCCGCCGTCGTTAACGAATAGCTCGTTACAAACGTCATAGGAGTGTACCTGAAGATTCGGGAACTGACTCTTAAGAGCGCTAAATGTATTCTTGATCATGCTCTCAAGGCGCTTGTTCATACGATCCTTAGAAACATATTCGTAATTGTCCTGAAAGAAGTAATTAGGTGTCTGGCTGTACCATACAAACGTATGGCCACGAACTCCGATGCCGTTCTGCTCTGCAAACTTAAGGATATTGTTTGCCTGACTTAGGCTTATATCTACTTCATCACCGTTAACGCTCTTAATGATAGAATCAGGTTTCATTTCGTTTTCACAGGTAATAGAGTTGTAATTTTTCTTGATAAACTGCTGAGCCTGTGAGTTAGCAATCTCATTTCCGCTTACAACAACACCTAGACGGAAGTATGGTCCCATGTGATCCTTGAAGCCATCGCCGCCTTTATCGTAGGTGTAGTTAAGGTTCTGGTGATCTGCTACATTTTTTACAACAACAGTTGTTGTAGTAACCTCAGTATTAGTTGTAGTCGTAGTAGCCTTAGTAGTTGTTGTAGTCGTAGTAGCTTTAGTAGTTGTTGTGGTCGTGGTAGCCTTAGTTGTAGTTGCTGTCTGAACTGTATTAATGCTTGATGAATAGCTCTCTGGAAGTGACTTGATAAGTCCTAAGAGGTACTTCTGGATAGTAGAAGCGTCATTTGTTGTAACACCACCACCTGCCTCATAAACGTCTGCATTGTACTTGCCTTGATCTGAGAGATGATACTTGTTTGGATTAGCAAGGGACTGCATTATAATTACAGCATCACCCATATCAATATCGCCGTCGAAGTTAGCATCGCCCCACTTTGAAACCTTTGAATTAAGAAGTTCCTTAAGATTGACAGCATCTACTGCTGTTGTAGTGGTATTGGTAGTAGTTGTTGTGGTAGTGGTGGTGGTAGTCGAAGTTATAGTTGTTGTAGTTGCAGTTACAGGATGATCTATCTTGTCAGCAAGAGCTATAATGTCATTGTAGAATGGCCTGGGCTGGTAGTTTATGAACGGAAGCCGTGAACCGTAGTCGGTCCTCCAGATAATCCCATCGGTTGTTCCCGAGAGGGTCACGCAGGAGATGTTCTTAGAGTGCTTCATAGCTACCTCAAAGATCTGAGGATAAAGCTGATCGTAAGTACCTGTGCTGTTCGTGATATCAAGCTCTGTAAGTTGAATGTCAAGTCCGAGTGACTCAAACTTCTCTATAGCTGTTTCAAACTCACTTGCCGAAGGATACCTTGAATCAAGGTGAGCCTGCATTCCGATACCGTCGATGTAGTCTCCCTCTTTCATGATGTTCTTGACCATATTTATAATATCGTCTGTCTTATCGCTCATATACTCATTATAATCGCTGAGATAAAGCATACAATTCCTGGGAGCATACCATCTTGCATACTTGAATGCGTTTACAACGAACTCTGAGTTGCCTTCGCCGTATACTCTTGTCCAATTGGAGTTGTTTGCAGGTCTCATTCCGCCGCCGTCGTTAACGAATAACTCGTTGCACACGTCATAAGAATGGAGCTGTAAGTCAGGATAATCGGACTTGATTTGAGCAAATGTATTTTTTATCATGCTCTCAAGGCGCTTGTTCATGCGCTCCTTTGAAACATATTCGTGATTGTCCTGAAAGAAGTAAGTAGGTGTCTGGCTGTACCATACGAAGGTATGTCCACGAACGCCGATGCCGTTCTCCTCTGCGAATTTAAGGATATTGTCTGCCGATTTAAGGCTTATATCGACTTCATCACCATCTACGCTCTTAATGATAGAATCAGGCTTCATTTCGTTCAGACAGGTTATAGAGTTAAAATTCTTCTTGATGAATTCCTGAGTCGCTGAGTTGTTAATTTCATTGCCCTGTACAGCAGCTCCAAGGCAGAAGTACGGTCCCATATAATCCTTGAATCCGTCGCCGCCCAACTCATAGGTGTAGTTAATGTTCCGGGGACGTGTTTCACCCACAACACAGTCTTCGCCCTTATAATCTGTGTCTTTTTCGCCGCCTGCATTACCGCCGCTGTTGTCATTGCCGTCAAAATCGAAGTCGCCGTTTATGCTATCCCAATTACCACCGACCATTTCGCTGAAGTTGAAATCGGGTTGGAACTGACTCCAGTCGAAGTTGCCCATGTCAGAGCTAGCGTTCTGCTGGTCACCACCAATCAGACTCCAGTCGAAGTCGTCCATATCAAAATCGACTTCCTGCTGACTGCCGCTGAACTCAAATTCCCCCTGCTGGCCACCACCAAATTGACTCCAGTCGAAGTTGCCTATATCAAGGCCTGACTCTTGCTGACCACCGTTGTATTTATGGTCATCAGGATCAGGACGCGGCCCTATGGCTAAAGAAATGCTCTTTACATTTGCGGAGCCATCTGATCTGTAGCCTTCAATGTTAAGTGATACTTCATAAAGAGTACCTGACATATCAAGACCCGCCTTTGACCATGCGTCAAAGTGCCCAGATACGTTGACAGTGCCAATCATGTAGTTTGTTGTATTATTTCTTGAACCGCTGGTCTGGCGAACGCTCCAGTACTGCGGGAAAGTAGCTGTACCGTCAAGCGAGGGCTGATTGTAACGCATTGTCTTGGCGATATCATAGGTATTGCCATTGAGTGTTACAGAACCCTTTCTCTCTGCTCCGTCTCCGGGTGGACGCCAGTCTCCCCAGCCTTCAACTATATAATACTCAACAAGGGGATTTCTTGTCCAGCCGTATACACACATATACGAATTTCCTCTTGGAGCGTACTCAACATGGTATGAAAGCTTGATATCTCCTATATCCTTGTAGTTTCTCTTCTTGCTGTCGAAGTTCTTGCCCATACGTGCAAGGAAGTTTTCAATGTTGCTCCATGAGCAGGTAAA
>NZ_JAGCFH010000165.1 GCF_017650195.1 Ruminococcus sp.
ACCTCGTAAACAACCTCGGACCTCACGGTCTCCCGCTGGCAATGAGAGCTGACTGGAACGATTGTATCAACCTTTCATGCTTCTCCGATACACCAGGTGAGTCCTTCCAGACATACACCAATCCTAAGTTCAAGGCAGAGGGCGGCTACTCCAAGATAGCTGAGTCTGCATTCGTTGCAGCCCTCTTCACATACACAGGACCTGCATTCGTAGGCATCTTAGAGCACCTCGGCAAGAAGGACGAAGCTGCAAAGGCTCAGGCTGAGATTGACAAGATGAAGAAGAATGTTATGGAATCCGCATTTGACGGTGACTGGTTCATCAGAGCCTACGACGCAAACGGTGAGAAAATGGGCTCCAAGGAGTGCGAGGAAGGCAAGATCTTCATTGAGCCTCAGGGCTTCGCAGTTATGTCAGAGATCGGTAAAGATCAGGGCGCAGATATCAAGACTCTCAACTCCATTGACAAGTACCTCAACTGTGAGTTTGGTCTTGTTCTCAATAATCCTGCATTCACAAAGTACTATATCCAGTACGGCGAGATTTCCACATATCCAGGCGGATACAAAGAGAACGCAGGTATCTTCACACACAACAACGCATGGATAATCTGTGCCGAGGCTTACGCAGGACGCGGCGACAAGGCATTTGAGTACTACAGCAAGATCGCACCTGCTTTCACTGAAGAGACATCTGATATCCACAAGACAGAACCTTATGTATACGGACAGATGATCGGCGGTAAGGACGCAAAGAACTTCGGTCAGGGCAAAAACTCATGGCTCACAGGTACAGCTGCATGGAACATGGTAGCTATATCACAGTACATTCTGGGTGTACAGCCTGTATTTGACGGACTCAAGGTAGATCCTTCCATTCCTCACGAGTGGGACGGCTTCACAGCAGTACGTAAATTCAGAGGCGCCACCTTCAATATCACAGTCAAGAACCCATCCCACGTATGCAAGGGTGTAAAGTCTATGACAGTTGACGGCAAGGCAGTAGAAGGCTGTGTTATCCCTGTATGCAGCGGCGGCACACACGAAGTTGAAATAATAATGGGCTAAGGCCATAAAAAAGGCGGACATTTTGTCCGCCTTTTTGCAGCCGTTAACCTTTAGCTTGTATGGGCACACATTTACAACTTATAACCGAACATAGGCCCGGTCTATACGTCACCCACGCTACAAAACCTCAGTTGACGTTCGCGAAGTTTGTGCATAATTGTACTTGAAAACCTTTCTGCACTGTGTTATAATATGTTCAACTTCAAAGCATATCAGATTAGTAGATAAAGGAGAGATCATTTATGACGCGAACAGCTCAGAACGCCAAGATCAAAACACTGGTCCTCACGGGACTGTTTTCCGCACTTATATTCGTATTCACAGCGTATATACACGTACCTACGGGAGCCGGTTACACCCACGCAGGCGACGGACTGATATATCTTGCCGCAAGCATACTCCCTGCACCCTACGCCGTAGCCTCGGGAGTTATCGGCGGTGCCCTTGCAGACGGACTTTCAGGATATCCGGTATGGATACCTGCAACAATACTTATAAAAGCAGTCACAGCCCTGTTTTTCAGCAGCAAGAGCGATAAGGTGCTGACCCTCCGGAATATTCTCGCAATTATCCCCTCCCTGGTAGTATGCGTAGTCGGCTACAGCCTTTATGAGGGAATATTTCTTTCCGGCGGAGTTAACAAAGCCGCTATAGTTGCCGCATTCAGCCAGACCCCCTGCTATCTGATACAGGTTGGAGCAAGCACGGTACTTTTCTTGGTCACCGCAGCAGCCTTCGACAAATCAGGACTAAAAAAACGTATATAAGCCGCATAAGCACGTTGCAGCCTTATGCGGCTGTAACTTTTCCGTAACCGCTTCCGAAGCATTGTAAATATTTTTATTTCTTTTTTTATTGCATTTGGCCAGACTATAATGTATAATTAGTTTATGCTTAAACCCGCCTCAAGGCGATTATTGTCCTGAACAAAGTTAAGGAAGGCGCATATTCCTTACAAAGCAGAGGATTTGCAGACATTTATCATCATAGACTACTGATCCGCTAAGCAACGCGGACATCCGTAAAAAACGAAAAGGAGTATTAATATGAAAAAAACAGCACTGGCAGTATCATTGTTACTTGCCATTTTATCTGCAGTATCATGCAGCGGAAAGAGCGAAAATGCCGCAGATAAGGCAGAGACGACCACAATAGTGACTACTGCAGAAGCAGAGACGACCACTGAAGCAGATGCAACAACCGAAGCTGCAATTTCCGAGGTCGAGCTTCCTGATCCTGCCGAAGGAACAGGCTTCAAGAGCGCAACTATCGAAGGAAACGTATATACCTCAGAGTATGCAGGCATGAAGATAAGCTTCTCAGATGATATGGAGATAAATGACAGAGCTGCAACCGAAGAAGAAATAAAGCAGATGTGGTCAATGTTTGATTCCGAGTATCAGGAGATGCTGAAAAAGGAGATTATTGAAGTTCAGGCACACCATGATTACGAAGGCTTTATTGTTACATACTATAATACAAAGCTCATGTTCCCTGACGAAGAGAACGTTACTGAAGACTACTTTATTGAAAAGGGCGATATAGTTCTTCCTGCCACGGATAGCGAGGAGGAACTGCAGCAAATACTCGACGAAGAAGGAGCTGTTGTAACAGGTCCCGAAAAAATCACCATGGGCGGCAAGGAATACTCAAAAGTATTTATCAAGCTTGAGGGTTATGGACTTGATCTTATATATTATGTAAGGAAGATCGACGACGACTTTACACTTGTTATCATGTCACAGGGTGAAACAGGCTTTGACCATACTAAATTTGAAACATCTGTTTCATCTGTATGATAATAAAACAATGGACTGCTAAGGGATATTCCCCCCCGGCAGTCCTTTTTGCTTATCTGAACATTCTCACCCAGGCAAAAATGTACGTTTTTTATGCACCATCGCTTATGAGATATAAAAAAGCGTACATTCTTATATAACTGCAAAAAGAATATACTTTCACAATTACAGGTATTCATAGTTCAAAATTATTTTCATTATTCAACGGTCTTCCATTGAATTTCATACCATTCCGCTTCCCTATGAACGGTATTATTCGTTCACGAAAAAAGGCAGACACTTACAGGAATGAGTTTTAATGCCTGATTCGCACGTTTGCTTTACAGCATTATCCTATGATATCCCTGCTGAACAAGCGCATTACATCCATTTTCAGTGCACGGTTCTGCGGCTTTTCCAGGAGGGGATCCTCCTCAAGGAGCTCTCTAGCGCAAGTCTGAGCGCGATTCATAAGCTCCATATTGCAGGCGATATCTGCTATTTTCAGCGGTGGAAGTCCGTGCTGGGCGTTGCCGAAGAAGTCTCCCGGACCGCGCATTTTCAAGTCTTCCTCCGATATCTTGAAGCCATCTGTAGTAGACGACATTATCTTCATTCGCTTCACACATTCATCGGTGGTATTGTCCGTGATAAGTATACAGCTGCTCTCGAAGCTGCCCCTTCCCACTCGTCCGCGAAGCTGGTGAAGCTGTGATAGTCCGAAGCGCTCAGCATTCTCTATGACCATTACCGCTGCGTTTGGCACATCTACTCCAACTTCAACAACGGTCGTGCAAATAAGCACCTGTATCTCACCGCTGCGGAACTTCTCCATGACCTTATCCTTCTCGTTAGCTTTCATCTTTCCGTGGAGAAGAGCTGTGGTATAGCCTTTCAGTTCGCCGTTTGCAGCGTTTTCTGCATAGGTCTTTACCGCAAAGAGCTCGCTTTCGCTCTCCTCTATCATTGGACACACTACATAAGCCTGCCGCCCTTCGTCAAGGCGCTCCCTGACAAAGCCGAATGCCCGGCTCCGGAGCTTTCCAGTAACCGCGTAAGTCTTTACTGGCTTTCTGCCCTTAGGAAGCTGAGTTATCGCCGATATATCAAGGTCACCATAAATTATCAGCGCAAGAGTCCGCGGTATAGGAGTCGCTGACATTACCAGCTTATGGGGAGAATCTCCCTTTTCCGCAAGAGCCGCTCTCTGCGCAACTCCGAAACGGTGCTGCTCATCGGTTATCACCAGTCCCAGTGCCCTATACTCCACATCCTTTTGGATTATCGCGTGAGTACCAACGATTACGTCTATATCCCCTGCGGCTATCTGTTCACGTATCAGCGCCTTTTTCTTAGGAGAGAGAGAGCCTGTCAACAGGCATACTTTTACGCCAAATGGTTCAAGAAAATCGCTGAGAGTGTGGAAATGCTGTGAGGCAAGTATCTCCGTGGGAGCCATGAGCGCTGACTGTATGCCGTTTCTTGCCGCAAAATAGCATGCCGCGGCTGCAACAGCTGTTTTTCCGCTGCCAACATCACCCTGTAACAACCTGTTCATTGGCACTCCCCTACAAAGGTCATCCGTTATTTCAGATACCGCTTTCTTCTGGTCGGCGGTGAGCTCAAAGGGAAGCCCATCCGTAAAGCACCCAATATCCACGGACTTATCCATTCTGAAGGCTGTGCTACGTCTGCTCCGAGACTTCATAACAGACATACCTATCTGCAATTTCAGAAGCTCGTCAAAGGCAAGTCTGCGCCTTGCGCTCTCAGCCGCAAGCTCACTCTCAGGGAAGTGTATATTCTCCAAAGCCCACATCAGCGGACAGAGATCATATTTCCGCAGTATATCACCGGAAAGTGTCTCGAAGGGTTCATTGCGCATGAGCTCCAGCGCCTGACGCATATTCATGCGTATCATGTTCACGGATAATCCCTGTGTAAGGTGGTATTTGGGCTGTATCAGCACCTTTTCTGCTGCGCTTATATACACAGGCGAGCTTATCTCCTTGCGGAGAAAATTGCCCGTGACCTTGCCATACATATAATAGGTCTCGTTTTCCTTCATTGCCTGAAAGTAGTACACATTATTGTATACCACTATAAGGATATCGTCGGTTCCGTCCGTAGCGGCTGCCTTGCATATCACAAGTCCGCCCTTTATGCGCTGAGGCGGCATTTTACGGAACACCGTCAATTTCAGTACATTGTATTCATTGAGCACCGCCTGCTGCACGGGTACGTGAGTTCGGAAATCAAGATAATCCCTCGGGATATGATATATCAGCTCGTAGGGAGTTGTCACGCCAAGCTTGCGGTACTTCTCACCCCTTGCTTTGCCCACTCCCTTAAGATACTCTATATCGCTGAAAAGTGTTGCTGCCATAACTGCTCCTTATCATGAAAAGCTCAGAACTAAAAGCTCAGTATCCCGGGCTCTTAGTTCCGAACTGTCCGTATCTGACCATAAAAAGGGCGGACATACTGTCCGCCCCTGTGGTTGTTTACCGATCATCTCTGCTCACAGATGAGCTTTATAGCGGTTCTCTCTTCGCCGTCGATCTGGATGTTAGCAAAAGCAGGAATACATATAAGATCAATTCCTATCGGAGCAAGATAACCTCTTGCGATAGCGATTGCCTTCACTGCCTGATTTGCCGCACCTGCACCGACTGCCTGAACTTCAACAGCCTTCTGCTCTCTTATGACGCCGGCAATAGCTCCGGCTACAGAATTCGGTGACGAGTGTGATGATACTTTCAGAATTTCCATTACAAATAACCCTCCTGATATAAATATTTGTACGTATATTGTCAAATGCCTTTAGGCTATTGTACAATTGTATTATAACTTATTCTTAGAAAAAATGCAATACTTTTGAGCAAATTTTGTAGACTATCTTATAATTATTCTCTCGATTTTGTGTGATTTGCCACATTTTTCATCAAAATTAACTATAGTTCCACAAAGGAAGCAGTCACCCTCGGCGACCTGAAATTTCACGGGCATCCTGAACCTGAGCCTGTCCACCGCAGATACCGTATCTACGCCTAAACATGACAATTCAGGTCCAACCATTCCCACATCTGTAATATATGCAGTATGACCTCCGAGTATGCATTCGTCTGCGGTCTGTACATGGGTATGAGTACCGAAAACTCCGCTTACCTTTCCGGTAAGATAGTGACCCATAGCCTTTTTCTCGGAGGTAGCCTCCGCGTGGAAGTCAAGGAATATATTCGGAGTGTCTATCTTCTCAAGAAGCTCATCCATTTTGCTGAACGGGTTGTCGAGTGGGTCCATATACACAGTGCCCATAAGGTTCACAACGGCTACGGAATAGGCTCCCATATCCAGTATCCTCACTCCGCTGCCTACGCAACCGCCCTCTGGATAATTGGCAGGACGTACTATATAGTCGTACTCAAAGAGCTCCATAGCATCCTTATGGCGGAACGCGTGATTTCCCGTGGTTATCACGTCAGCCCCTGCCCTGACCAGCATATCCGCGGAGGCGTGGTTGATACCATTGCCCTGTGCGGAGTTTTCTCCGTTCACGATAGTAATGTCTATATCATGTGCGAGTTTGAGCGCTCCCAGCTTTTCCGAAAGGAATTCGCATCCGGCTCTGCCCACAACGTCGCCTATAAAAAGCAGATTCTTCATACCCCTGAGTTACTTCTTTTCGTTCTTTTTCTTCTTACCGCCCAGGTCAGTATCATAGGATATGCCCGTACCCTGAAGACTTACTGTGGCTTTTTTCTTGTTATTGACGGTGAATTTCAGCTTTTTTCCTCCGATAGAAGGACCGTCTACCGAAATGCTGCCGCCCTTCTTGTTCTTGTTGAATTTAAAAAGCTTGCCTATCTTGAAGCTCTTCCTAAAATGAAATCCCATAATTCTTCCTCCTGTCATAAGTGGTCGAATGCTCCCGTATATCAGAGCACTACTGTGCTCTCGAGGACCGCCTTGCTGTACCGCCATTCCGGATACATACGCTGTAACAAAGCGTAAAAGTCCTTGCTGTGGTCAGGGTGTACAAAGTGACAAAACTCATGGGTGACCACCTGTTCTATACAGTGCCTCGGCGCTTCGATAAGACGCCTGTTAAGCGTTATTATCTTCTTGTACGGATGGCAGCTTCCCCAGCGTGAGGTCATGGTGCGAAGCTTAAGCTCCGGAAATGACAGGTTGTACTCGGAAAACCTTCCGTGTACATCCCTCATTATATCCGTAAACACCTCCCTGCACACTCCGTCGAGCCATGCAGTGAAAAGTCGCTTCCTGCGCTTTATATCCTCCGTATCCTTAAGGTGGAGATACAGCACAGAACCCTTTCTTTCAGAAAACTCCCTGCTTCCACGAACCACCTTCAGCTCTATCTCCGTACCAAGAAGCTTTATCGTTTCTCCACTGACATACTCCAGTTCCACCGGCTTTATCTTAGGGCAGCTGCGGTAGTACTCCTTCGCACGCTTTATATACTTGCTCTTTGCTTTTATGAAGCCCTCTATCTCCCGCACTGCCGCTCTTTGAGGTGCAGATACGTATACCGAACAGTCTGGCTTTACGCGCAAATTGATATTCTTTATCTTCTTGCGCTCCAATACATAATCTATCTCGCCGTCAACTGTAAGTACGGCATGTTCTTCCTTCTGTAACGCCATTTAATCACCGTAGGTATAAGTGCCCTTGATATGTCCGCAGGCTATGATATTGCCACCGTTCTCGCCGTCCATATAATTAAGGTCCTCCATGAGTCGGGTGTCGTTGCTGTTGTTAAAGTTACCCTTAAGCTTGTCTGGTGCTTCCTTGAGCGCGAACACCAACACCTCGTATACCTGGGTGCCCTCAGGCGGATATGGTCCGATGTATTCGCTTTCGGGAGCCCAGCCCTTGGGAAGAACAGTCTCGCTGCCAATCAGGGACTTCCAATGCATCCACGAGCTGTAACCGATGGAGCCTGTATCTATCATATAAACAGCATAGCATGACGCACCGTCAACGGGCTGCCATGCTAGCTGAGGCGATCGGTTGGAGCCCTTCTTGGTATTTGTTATGTCCGTATCCCATACTCCGTCGTGAAGATCCTCGGAGCTGATGTCAAATATTGCAAGTTTTGTAAGGTCGAGATCGGTCTCCTTAGCAGCTGTCAGTGCAGGTGCAAGTGCTTCCTCGGGGACCGCCTGCTCTGTCACAAGCGGGGCAGCTGTGTCAGCACTGCCGGATTCCATATCCGGAGACTCCTGAGTACAAGCCGCATTAAGACTAAGAACAAGGGCTACGCATAAAAATGCCGTGATTTTTGATCGTCTCATGTTTTTCCTCCTGTTGCGTTTGATTGATGCGGATATTACTGTAGGATGTTTTATATCAGAGCTTTGTGAAAAACCTTTCGTGAGTCTCGAAGACTCCGCCGGGCTTTACCTCACGGTAGCCTGTAATATCAGGTGAAAGCTTAAGGTTCGGCGCATCTATCATCGCCGTCATGGGCTCAGGACAGAAGAAGTGGTTAAAGCCGCGGTCGTTCCAGATTATCCAGAAGCCATACTCCTCCGATACCTCATAGCATATCTTCTTTCCGCTTGCAGTATCTTCGGCTATTATGCCATGGAACTTCTCACCGTCAAGCTGTGTGTACTCGCCAAAGTACATCTCGTTGTCAACTACGCGGAGCACAGGAAGCTTTACTCCGTTCCTGTACTCTAAGTCGTGCATATTCGGCACCTTAAACTGTTCCGTAGGCAGGCAGCGCTCGTTGAGCTCGCAGCGCTTTCCTATCGGCACCGTAAGACGTATATCCTCTTCCCTGCCGCCGTCCACAAATGGAGAGCTTATAGTGGTATGGGAAGCCAGCGACATGGGTAATACCCTGACGCCGTCTGTATTCACAAAGCGTATATTCTGTTCAAGTCCCTGTTCGGAAAGTGTGAAGGTGTACTCCACTGTGAATCTTACGGGGAGAAACTCAAAAAACTCGTCTTTATCCCCATATACGTATCTTGTCTTTACCCATGCGCAGTTGTCGTCGGAGCTGTACTCCACCACTTCATGAGCTCTCTTGTGCAGGAAACCGTGGATATGATTGTTATAGGGCTCCTTCTCGTTTACCGGAAGCTGATACACAGCATCGGAGGCCCTGAGCACTCCGTCTGCAAAGCGGTTAGGAAGGTAGAGGGTAGGAAGCCCCCATACCTCGGGAGACTGCTTTATCTTGTCGGCAGTATTCTTCGGATTGAAGCGAAAAAACTCTATCCCGTTCTCATTATCGCGGAGACGTATGACGTTGGAGCCTATGCCAGCTGCCACCCATGCTTCATAACCTCCAGCGTTAAGCTTTATGCAGTCAATATCATTCCATTGGAATATTTCTGCTGTGTTCTTCATTTCTATCACAATCCTTTTTTAAATATGTTTTATCTCTTTTAATCAAGCTGACTATAGCTGCACCGATACGAAACAATACTGCCCAGCAGAAACCGCAGGCAAGTATTATAAGCATTATGGTAAGTCCGATGCCGCCGAGGAATCTGTGTCCGAAAAGTTTCTCCATTTCAATGGAATCTGTGACATAAAGCATAACAGGCACCAAGATTCCATAGCCAAGCAAATATGCAGGAGCCGTAAGCTTAGTCGGGAACTGTTCATTCAGCTTCTTTTCACGGTAAAGAAAGTATGCAGGCAATGCAAGCAAAACCGCGCTCATTACAAACATGACCGCAAACATTAAATTACTTTCCTTTGTGATAACGTCAAGCGCTCCTGCTGCAAGATATACGACCATAGGACAGATAACGCCCATCAGGAACGATCTTATTAAAATTCTGCCTTTCATAGCTTTATCAGTCTATTCTGTTCTCCATGTCGGTGTACTCCCGCATGGGCGATATCGCTTTGTAGGCAGGACGGATTATCTTGTTTGAGTTTATCAGTTCCTCTATCCTGTGAGCCGACCAGCCTGCTATTCTCGCCGTTGCGAAGAGAGGCGTGAATAGCTCGTCTGGTATGCCAAGCATACGGTATACGAAGCCACTATAGAAGTCCACGTTTGCGCATACTCCCTTGTATATTTTTCTCTCCTCGGATATGACCTCTGGAGCGAGCTGCTCTACCAGCGAATACAGTGCGAATTCATCATGTCTTCCCTTCTCGGAGCTGAGAGACTCAACAAAGCCCTTAAAGACCTTGGCTCTCGGATCTGACTGAGAGTATACCGCGTGACCCATACCGTATATGAGTCCAGACCTGTCGAAGGCTTCCTTGTGGAGCAACCTGCGAAGATACGACTTTATCTCCTCCTCATCAGTCCAGTCCTTTACACTCTGCTTCATATCGTCGAACATCATAGCCACCTTAATGTTGGCTCCGCCGTGCTTGGGTCCCTTCAGGGAACCGAGAGCCGCTGCTATTGCGGAATAGGTATCCGTACCAGAAGATGATACGACATGTACGGTGAATGTGGAATTGTTTCCGCCGCCGTGCTCAGCATGAAGTACAAGGGAAAGGTCGAGTATCCTCGCTTCCAGCTCGGTATACTTCCTATCCTCCCTCAGCATATAAAGCAGATTCTCAGCTATGGAAAGCTCTGGCTGGGGGCTGTGTATAAAAAGGCTTCCGCCCAGTCTTGCATACTTGTAGGCGTGATATGCGTATGTAGATATCACTGGGAAAAGCGTTATGAGCTCTATGCTCTGACGTAGCACGTTGGGTATAGATATATCGTTTGCCCTGTCGTCGTATGAATACAGCGCTAGAACGCTCTTCGCAAGTGTATTCATCATATTGTCGGTAGGGGCTTTCATTATTACGTCGCGCATGAAGTTCGAGGGAAGCTCCCTGAACTCGGCAAGTATATTCCGGAAATCGGCAAGCTCCTGCTCCGAGGGCATCTTACCAAAGAGGAGAAGGTATATGGTCTCCTCAAAGCCGAAACGCTTCTCTTTAATGAATCCGGTGACGATATCTTCGACATCAATTCCTCTGTAGTATAACTTTCCATCGCCGTGATTCGGCATACCGTCGCCCATATCGAGGACCTTTATCGTGCTTATATTTGTAAGCCCGGCAACTACTCCGTTGCCGTTTATGTCACGAAGACCGCGTTTTACGTCGTACTGAGTGTAAAGCTCTGGATCTATCCTGTAACCTTCCAGCGACATTTCAGCCAGCTGGATTATTTCCGGAGTAAGTTCTGAAAATCTGTATCTCATCTATCGTCATCCCTTTCATTATTACGGTCTGTACTAATAATAGTATATATTACTTATTATAGGTGATTTCGGCGGTTTTGTCAAGCATCATCTGTCGGGAGAAAATATTATTTTTCGGCATTTTTCGGCATGATGTAAATAATATTGACTTTCCACTTGAAAAAAAACGTATAATATGGTAATATATATTTGTCGGCTGGTGCCGGCACATGATATAGCATAAGGGTTACTTCCGCATTTTTATTTGCAGAGGAAAGGAGATAATAATATTGGAATCAGTAAAATACACCTGTCCGAACTGCTGTGCAGACCTTAAATTCGACCCGCTTCAGCAAAAGCTGACCTGCGAATACTGCCTCAGTTCATTTACAGTTGAGGAAATAAAAAAGCTGTGTTCTACCACTGAAAACAGCATACCCAAGGAGGAGGTACAGGTCGCTGACGACTTTGAGAACAACACACACCTCTACCGCTGCGACAGCTGCGGCGCAGAGATAATGGCTGACGCTCAGGAGACCGCTACCTTCTGCTACTACTGCCATAACCCTGTTATCCTTTCAGGGAAAATGGGCGGCAAATATAAGCCAGACAAGGTCATCGGATTCAAACTCACCAAAGAAAACGCCGTAAGCAGCTTCAAAAACTGGATAGGCAAGCGCTGGTTTGTGCCGAGCGACTTCAAATCGGAGCAGCAGCTCGAAAAACTCACGGGTCTCTATGTCCCATTCTGGATGGCTGACTGCCATGTGAACGTTGACTATTCCGGTACCGGCAAAAAGGTAAGAAGCTGGACTAGCGGCAGTTACAGATATACCGAGACCAGCACATATCATATAGTCCGCAAGGGAGAACTGGTCACAAGAGGCGTGCCGGCTGACGGTGAGACCAAAATAGACGACCTCCTCATGGAGGCTATAGAGCCCTTCGATTACAGCGAACTGAAGGACTTCTCCATGTCCTACCTCAGTGGCTTCTTCGCTGATAAGTACGACGAGGACAAAACCCAGGTCTTCCCACGTATACGCCTGCGCTCAGAGCAAGCATGCGCTTCTCTCGTAAAGGACAGCATATCTGGATATACCTCGGTTTCGCCACTTGCTCAAAACTATAATATCACCCATACCGACTGGCAGTATACAATGCTGCCTGTATGGTTCATGTCTTACAAGTACAACAACAAGGTATATGAATTCGCCATAAACGGACAGACAGGCAAACTTGCAGGCACTCCGCCCCTTTCAAAAGCCAAGCTCGCCCTGTTCAGTTGTAGCATAGGCGCTGCTGTCTCGATAATCTCTATGCTTTTCGGAGGTATCATAAGTCTATGAAAAAGATGTCAATAGCTTATATCGTCATTGCCTTCGTCGTGCTGCTTGCAGGTCTTAATTTCATAATAGCCAATCAGTCCTCCAAGAATTTACACGTTGAGTTTTCAGATGATGATGTATACAAATCATGCGTTGTGGACGAGAATGGTATCTTTGACAACGATCAGGCACTGTTTAGCGACCTGAACGAGACAGTCAGGGAATGTGCAAGGAAGAACAAGCTCAATCTAATGGTGTTCCTTCCAGACCAAACCAAGCGTTATTACTCTGACGATGAGGTAGAGGAATTCACGGATAGATATTACGATCAGACCTTTGGAGAATACACTGACGGTATCCTTTATTATATAGATATATCCGGAAAACGTCCTGCCTATGATGTTATTTCAAAAAGCGGAAGTGCAAGCATTATATATACAGAAGCAGTTTGCCAGAGAATATACACCTCTCTCGACAAATATCTGCCCTCCTCATATTCATCTGAGCCTCTTGAACCAGAAAAACTCGGTATGGCAATAGAAAGCTTCTGCCAGGATATAACGGATCTTAATTCTGACAGACCGAGAATGAGCTATTATGATGACGGAGATTTCTATAATCGCGATTATACCTACATGAAAAACGGCAAAACATATATCACCAAGAGCCCACCGCCTGCAAAAAAACTGCCGAGGCTTATCTTTGCCGATCTTTTAGGTGCTGTAGTCGCTCTCATAATATTTTTTGCGACAAAGAGCAGATATAAGTTCAAAAACAAAACCAATCCTAGACTATACCTTAACGACGGCATATCGAGCTTCTCTCAGGTAAGCGACGTATTTCAGGGTACCCATACCACCAAAACCAGAATCGAATCCAGCGGTGGCGGTGGAGGAGGTCACAGAAGTGGTGGCGGAGGCGGTTATCACGGCGGCTCTCACAGTCACAGCGGTCATCACAGATAATAAACGGCTCGGTACGCAAATATACTCGGAGGCGGTGAATCTCGGGTGCTTCTTTTTGGGATTTTGTCGAACTCATTTCTTGTAATTCACTTGCAGATGTAGTAGCTAATTGCACTAACCATTACAGAGGAAAAAGTATGTTATATATGCCGTGAGTTTCAACTCCTTCCTGACGGAAGAAGATGACATTATGAGTATATCATATAATTGCGTTTTTCCAAAATAAAAGCTCCTGACATTGATGTGATCAGGAGCTTTTTGATGTCTTATGCGTTCATGCCAAGATCGATAGCCTTGAAGTTGTTAGGAATAAGTGCTGCCTTCTTAGGCGGTACGACCTTCTCGATAGCCTTCTGCATTGTCTCAAGCGAGCAGATGCTTGTCTCCTTGAGAAGCTTGCCAAGAAGAATGATGTTTGAGCCGCCCTTAAGGTCGTTCTCATCTGCCATCTGCTGTGACGGGATACCGAAGAGCTCAATGTCAGTCCTATCTGTATCAGCCTCTATCATGGAGCTGTCGAAGAATACCTTTCCTCCGGGACGAACGCAGCTTACGAACTTGTCGAAGGAAGGCTGGTTCATTGCAATAAGAAGATGGGGTGTGAGTACGAGAGGTGAACCAATAGGATCATCAGAAATAGTTACTGAACAATTGCAGGTACCGCCTCTCATCTCAGGACCGTAAGACGGGAGCCATGAGAGCTCCTTATTGTCCATAAGTCCACAGTATGCAAGTATCTTTCCTGCGAAGAGGATACCCTGTCCGCCGAAGCCTGCAAGAAGGATTTCTGTAGTAGCCATTACTCATTACCTCCTTCTGTCTTTGGGAATACTCCCTCTTCTACGTCCTTGTATACGCCGAGAGGATAGTACGGAATCATTTCGTCCTGAAGTCTCTTGATAGCGTCAAGAGGTGCAAGTCCCCAGTTTGTGGGGCAGGTAGAAAGTACCTCTACGATAGAGAAGCCCTTGCCTGCCTTCTGGTTCTCGAATGCCTTGCGGATAGCCTTCTTTGCAGCCTTGATATGGGGAACGCTGTCAACTGCCACACGCTCTGCATAAGCAGTACCTGTGAGCTGTGAGAGCATCTCACATACCTTTACAGGATAGCCTGCAAGCTCGGGGCTTCTTCCGAAAGGTGTAGTCTGTGTTACCTGTCCGGGAAGTGTTGTAGGAGCCATCTGACCGCCTGTCATTCCGTAGATAGTGTTATTAATGAAGATAACGACGATGTTCTCACCTCTTGTAGCTACGTGTACAGTCTCAGCAGTACCAATAGCGGCAAGGTCACCATCACCCTGATATGTGAATACGAACTTATCGGGGTTTGTACGCTTAACGCCTGTTGCAACAGCCGGAGCACGTCCGTGTGCAGCCTCGATCATATCACAGTTAAAGTAGTCGTAAGCCATAACTGAACAGCCTACAGGACATACTCCTATAGTATCGCCCTCGATACCCATTTCGTCTATGACTTCACAGAGTATTCTGTGTACTATACCGTGTGTACAGCCAGGGCAGTAATGTGTAGGAACGTCGATGAGCGACTTTGGTCTTTCAAATACTACAGCCATCAGAGGGCACCTCCCATTCTCTTGATCTCGCCCAGCACCTCAGCAGGTGAAGGAATAACGCCGCCTGTTCTTCCGAAGAACTCAACTGGCTTTGAGCAGTTGATAGCGAGCTTGATGTCGTCTATCATCTGTCCCATTGACATCTCTACGCTGAGAAGCTTCTTTGCGTTCTTTGCAGCCTCGTTGATCTCCTTTACAGGGAAAGGCCACAGTGTCTTAGGACGGAAGAGACCTGCCTTGATACCCTGTGCTCTTGCATCGTTTACAGCAGACTTTGCAACTCTTGCTGTTGCGCCGAATGCACATACGAGTATATCGCAGTCCTCTGTGAGGTAAAGCTCTGCCTCTGTCTCTGTTTCCTTGATTATCTCGTATCTCTTGTAACGCTCAAGGATAGAATTTTCAAGTTCATCAGGCTTTAGATAGAGTGAGTTGATTATATGGTGCTCTCTCTTCATCTTATGACCGTTTGCAGCCCAGCTGCTCTTGTCATAAGCCTCGGGATTGATCTCGGGGAATGTAACAGGCTCCATCATCTGTCCGAGAAGTCCGTCTGCAAGGATCATTGCAGGCATACGGTATTTGTCGGCACGGTCGAAAGCCTTAACTACGTAGTCAACCATTTCCTGTACTGATGCAGGAGCGTATACCAGAAGCTGGAAGTCACCGTGACCGAGTGCCTTTGTAGCCTGCCAGTAGTCAGCCTGTGAAGGCTGGATACCGCCGAGACCCGGACCGCCTCTCTCTACGTTGATGATTACAGCAGGAAGGTCTGAACCTGCTATGTATGATACGCCCTCGCTCTTAAGTGAGATTCCGGGTGAGGACGATGATGTCATTGCACGAACGCCTGTTGAAGCAGCGCCCAGTACCATATTTATTGCAGCGATCTCTGACTCTGCCTGTAAGAATACGCCGCCCGCCTTATGCATACGCTTTGCCATATAAGCGGCAAGCTCTGTCTGAGGAGTGATAGGATATCCGAAGAAACATTTGCAGCCTGCTCTGATAGCAGCCTCTGCCAGCGCCTCGTTACCCTTCATAAGATTTCTTTCCAAAGCTAAACAGCTCCTTTCAACGAATATAGATTATTTTTCAATAACGATAGCGCAGTCAGGACACATAGTTGCACACATTGCACAGCTTATGCAGGCTGACTGATCGGTACATTCTGCGTAAAAATAGCCCTTCTTGTTACGCTTTTCCTTCTGGAGCGCAACGATTTTCTTGGGACAGGCAGCTGTACACAGGCCGCAACCCTTGCAACGCTCGGTGATAACTGTCATTTTAGCCATACACTTTTTCTCCTTTCAGATGAAATGTTCATTTATGGTCAAATAAGGAATTCGGGGTTCGGAATCCGGGATCAAACCACTTTTAGCTAGATCACGCATTCCGAATACCGCATTCCGAATTTTCATCAGCCCCAGACGGGCTTTACGTATATCTTCGCCGGGAATACGTCGGGCTTATCCGACTGTCCTGCGATGTCCTCGGGATATACGGTATATATGACGGGAAGTCCCGTTATACGTGAGGTCTCCTCAGCAAAGGGGCGTGACTGCTCGATTATATCAAGAGTGGTCTCGCAGCCAAGGTTGGTATTGTTGACGATAGCCGTATGCTTCATACGTGCTGCCGCCTCTATCTCATACATCAGCTTTGTGACCTCCTCCGCTGTATTTGTGAGGTAGCGACGCTGATTGATGACATAATACATCTCTATACTGTCCCTAAACTGCTCAAGGGCTTCCGCATAGCGACCAAGCGCAACTGCTCCGGCATCGTCGCCGCCCACATCGATTATAAGGCAGTCCTCGTCGGTGGCAAGCTCCACCACGTCGAACTGTATCGACGGTATATCAAGGTTGCTCCTTGCAAAATCGGGAGCTATGAGCCTTATACCCTTTTTCTCGAAAAGGTCCTTGAAATCGGCAGTTCTGAAATAGGGATTTACGATGTCAAGGTCTACTATAGCTGCGGACTTGCCCTCCGCTGCGGCTTTTACCGCAAGATTCACGGAAAAATTAGTCTTTCCGCTGCCGTAATGACCTGTGATTATCTTAATATTCTTCATAAATATCCTCTTGAATTCTTTGTGAAAAATCCTACAACCTATATTATACCACGTTAAAGCATTAATTGCAAGTAGTATTTTTTCCTCCGCACAACTTGTACGTTTGACAAGGTAAACATAAGGAGCCCCGTGCAAAGAGGCTCCTTTATTATCAAACTTCCGTGTTATCAGAAGCATTATCAGTCTGCTGATCGTCGAATGAAGGCTGACCGCTGAACTGCTGTCCATGTCCGCACTGTGGGGGCATCGGCGGTCTTCCGTTCTGTGCTATCTGCTGCTCATTCTCGTCATTTATGATGTTGTTGATATCGCTCATAACTTAATTCCTTTCTGCAGCTTGGCTGCCTTTGATACTGTTATTATATACCTGTTAAACGGCAGCAGCATGAAATTATGTGACAGACCATGAAAAAAACTATTTTTTTACGAAAAGCAAAGAAATCCCCCGACTTAAAGTCGAGGGAAGTTATACGCTCATTATTCAGCGTCTGTATTCTTTTCGATATAGTTTACGATATCTCCTACTGTCTTGATCTCTTCTACAGCCTCATCGGGGATCGAAAGATCAAACTCATCCTCAATAGTTGTTATAAGGTCAACAACATCGAGAGAGTCAGCGCCAAGATCGTCCTGAATGTTTGAATCAAGGTTTACTTCGTCTGCCTCCACACTGAGCTGTTCTGCAATAATATCTTTGAGTTTTTCAAAAATCATTATCTGGTCCTCCATTTTTCTTTTATTTTCTTTATTTTTTTGTCAAAATCGGTTCATTCATTGAACGCTCCGATTTTTCTAAATTTAGTATAGCGTTCTTTAAGCAAAACGTCAATATCTTTTTTGCATTTTTC
>NZ_JAGCFH010000166.1 GCF_017650195.1 Ruminococcus sp.
CTTGGACTTGTAACTGCAGATGAAATTTCGGATATCAAAGATAAGCTTGATCGGCTTGGAGAACTTGCTGAAAGATATATTTGTATAGATAAGCTTATCGAATTTGAAAATGTTGCTCTTCCCAAATTTACCGCTCCGTTGATACCACGATTCCCAAATAAACCAGTTATTGCGGTAGCACGTGACAGTGCTTTCTGTTTCATCTACAGTGAAAACATTGAACTCCTTGAAAAAATGGGATGTAGAATTGAATACTTCTCTCCGCTTACTGATAGTGCTGTCCCTGATGCTGACGGTCTTATTCTTAGCGGAGGTTATCCTGAACTCTATGCCTCTGAGCTCTCAGCTAATACTGCGATGCTTGAGAGTGTAAGAAAGTGTATTTCTGGAGGTATGCCTACTATTGCGGAGTGCGGAGGGTTTATGTATCTGCATAAAATTCTGACAGACAAAAATGGAGTATCTCACACAATGGTCGGTATTATAGACGGTGAGTGTAAACCTACTTCGGGACTTCGAAGATTTGGATACATAACTATGTATCCTGAATGCGAAAGTATGCTTTGTATGTCAGGAAAAAGCGTAAAAGCTCATGAGTTTCATTATTTTGAAAGTACATCATGCGGAGAAGCATTCACTGCCCAAAAGATTGATGGCAGGACTTGGAAATGCTGCCATGTGAGTAATTCTCTTTATGCAGGATTTCCTCATATCAATTTTCTCTCAGATATTTCGCTTGCGGAACGATTTGTGATGAAATGCGTAATTCATGGTGAAATAAATGTATAGGATAAATAATATTGGACCACCTGATATGGTCTCTTATCATGCTGCTAAATCACGCTGGGACAGTATTGCAAAGCCTCTTGGTAGTTTTGGACTTCTAGAGGAAATGGTTCAGAAGATTGCTTCTGTTCAAGGAACTGCAGACGTTGCTTTATCAGTGCGTACTGCTGTAGTTATGTGCGGTGATCATGGTGTTGTATGCGAAGGAGTTACTCAGTGTGGGCAGGATGTTACTGCAGAATGTGCAACTGCTATAGCTGAGGGACGTTCAAATATAAATGCTGTTGCAAGAGCGTTTAATATAGATGTTATTGCGGTCGATGTAGGAATAGCAAGTGATGTTGATTGTGATGCCCTGGTAAGTAAAAAAGTAGTTTATGGTACTGATGATATCGCGCTTGGTAACGCTATGACAAAAGAACAGACTGAACATGCGATATCTATTGGAATGGATATCGTTAAAGATCTTAAAAAACGCGGAACTAAGCTTATTATTACAGGAGAAATGGGAATAGGAAATACAACTTCTACTGCCGCAATTGCATCAGTAATTCTTGGAATTTCTCCTGAAAAAGTCACCGGCAGGGGAGCTGGACTTACATCTGAGGGACTTCATAAAAAAGTGAATGTTGTAAGACGAGCTATTGAGGTCAATAATCCTTCAGCTGATAAACCTCTTGAACTTTTGCAAAAGCTTGGCGGTGCTGAAATTGCAGCTATGACCGGCCTTTTCCTGGGAGGTGCATACTATCATGTTACTGTCGTTGTTGACGGTGTGATATCAGCTGCTGCTTGTGCAATTGCTTGTTCTGTGCAGCCGGTTTGCCGTGAGTATATACTCGCGAGCCACTGTTCAGGGGAGCCGGCAGGTGAAGGACTCCTAAATTTCTGTGGATTGAAAGCTCCTATAAATGCAGGCTTGCGTCTTGGAGAAGGAACAGGTGGTATTCTGCTTGTGCCTCTTCTGGATGGGGCACTTTCACTTTATAATAATTCTCATAGATTTGATGATACTGGTATAGAAAGGTATGTTGAGCTTAAATGATTACTCTCATAACAGGCGGCTCAAAATGTGGTAAATCGAGTTTTGCCGAGAGAATGCTTGAAAGTTTCATCGGCAGAAAAATATATATCGCTACTATGCGTCCTTTTGGTGATGATGCCTTTGAAGCTATTGAACGTCACCGTGTAATGCGTGATGGAAAAGGATTTGAGACGATCGAGAAATATACTGATATTCATAAGATATCACTAGATTCTAATTGTGCAGTGTTACTCGAATGCGTTGGAAATCTGTGCGCGAATGAGATGTTTTCAGGTGATGTTATTTGCCAACCAAATGATAAGATAGTAAACGGAATAAGAACTCTTTCACATAGCGTTTCAGATATCGTTGTCGTATCTAATCAGGTAGGATGTGATGGTATCAGTTACTCTGATGGTACTTCATCTTTTATACGTTCCATGGGTGAGATCAACCAATCTATTGCCAGAATCGCAGATAATGTAATTGAGTGTGTTTATGGTATCCCGGTTCTTCTGAAAGGAGAAATGCCATGCTGAGATCTCTTCTATCTTCTTTTATGATGTACTCAAGGATTCCAGTGCCTCATGTCGATTGGAAAGAAGAGAACCGTCGTTACGCACTCGGTTTCTTTCCGCTTATCGGTGTGGTGACCGGAGGTTTACTTATATTATGGAGGCTGCTGTGTGACAGGCTTGATATTGGACAGTTTCTGTTTGCTGCAGGTGCAACATTTCTACCAGTACTCGTTACAGGTGGTATACATCTTGATGGATTCTGTGATGTTAATGATGCGAGGTCGTCATTTGCTGATAAGGAAAAGCGGCTTGAAATCATGTCTGATCCTCATATTGGTTCTTTTGCAGTTATTAAGTTATGTCTTTATCTTATCGTTCAGACAGCTCTTTTTTCACAGGTCATGACGATACGTGAGACTACTGTTATTGCTTGCTCTTTTGTTCTTTCACGAGCACTCAGCGGTCTCAGTGCAGTGACATTCAAGGCGGCAAAAAAGAATGGAACACTTCAAAGTTTTGTGCGTCCAGCTCATAAGCTTATAACTGTCATAATGGAATCTGTTTTTATTGCGGCAAGCATTATTGCTATGGTTTTTATATTACCTGTACATGGTACATCTGGGGCTCTTATTTC
>NZ_JAGCFH010000017.1 GCF_017650195.1 Ruminococcus sp.
AAAATCCCCCCGTACAGCGTACGGGGAGATTTTATCAGTCGGTATATTCCGTATGGTTTTTACCATTATTTTTGCCTTTGTAAAGGCGCTTATCAGCTTTGGTTATGACAGTGTCAATCTTATCTACCTGAATGCCGACGCTTATTCCGAATGTCATTGTTACTCCAAATTCGCAGTCGTCGATCTCAAATACATGAGCACGCAGTGACTTGTGTATCTTTTCGGTGAAGGCAAGACCTGCTTCTATGCTCGATTCCGGTATTATGAACAGGAATTCTTCACCGCCCCATCTTGCAGCATATCCGCCGTCGGGGATAGTGCTGATGAACAGATTTGAAACATATACGAGCACCTTGTCTCCAGTATCGTGACCGTAGGTATCGTTGATGCTCTTGAAATTGTCTATATCGCCGATTCCTATAACGTATTTACTTTTAGGAGTGCGGCAGTTTCTGCGTATAGTCCTTATGTTCTCGTTCATAGCGCGGCGGTTGTAGAGATTAGTAAGCGGATCTATAGAGGCGAGCTTCTTGAAAGTCTCCCTCTGATCGATGAGCTGGAATTCCATGTATTCGCGTATCATTATATTTGTCACAGCTGCACAGAGCATCACGAATACTCCAATGACCGCGTTGGTTATCTGTATAGCCCTTACTATGTTATTATCGTCAAATGTATATTTTACATCAGCATTGTAATCAAGTGATATCTTGAAGTACAGGTACAGTCCCAGTGATATTCCGCCTATCAGGAACGGTATGTATAATTTCTGGGTCTTTGTTAGGAAAGTAGCCGGTATGATGAGTATAAAGAACATCGCAAAATCAGGCTGCCAGCCGAGCAAATGGGTGGCATAGGCGGCATGAAGTATGATTTCAAGATCTCCGATGTATACAACAAGGCTTCTGTCGTGTACAAAGCGGACGACTATAATAAGGATTATATATGTCAGGATGCTGAAAACATTAAAGATCATCAGTTCCTTTATTCCGAGCAGATAGAACATGACGAAGTAAGAAATATGTGCGCACAGACAGGCTGCCAGTCCTATGGTAAAAATTGATATTTCATTTTGTGGTTCAAAGAATTGTTTGTGTTCGGCAACGAAATTTCTTAAAAAATTTGTGCCATTTTGGGAATCCATACTATTTGTCACTTCCCCTCGAGTAAAACTATATTTCATTATACAACAAAATCAGCTAAAATTCAATAACTAAATTGTAAATAATATGCGTTAATGTATGATACGGCTAAAAATCGGAAGGATTCTTCTGTTATGAGCGGGTGCTGAAAGCAGGAGGGTTCTCTTCAAGGTATGAATCAAGTATTTCTGCGGCTGTCCGGACGAATCTGACGCATGGGCGAACTTTATAGTACTGCTCCGTGCGTTTTTCGGGCTCGGGGGTACTTGTTACAGACAGTTCTTTTAGAAGATCCCTGCATATAATGGTATCGTGATTTTTTCTGAACCGGGAGGCAAGCTCCTGTATGAGCTTGTAATGGGCGGCTTTGTCCTCGTGGCTAAAGCCCTCACCAGGACCGTATAGGATCCCTGCTATCATGAACATAGCGGAGCAGGCACCACATACCTCTCTCATTCTTCCCATACCGCCGCCGAAGGAAGATGAGAGACGAACGGCAAGCTCCTTGTCCATGCCGGTAACGTCGCAGAATGCGACAAATACAGACTGTGCGCAGTTAAGACCGCCTGCAAAGAGCTCGCAGGCTTTGTCGGCATGATCATATCTCATAAGAGTAAAATTCCTTTCAATGAAACTGTCAGCTTGCAGGAGAGAATAGTATCTGTCCGTTATATAACGAAAAAACGTCATGGCGATACAGGTCTCGCCCCATTAAATGGATAATTGCTGCTTTTGAATCTATAATTCGTGATTACTGATGTCCGTAACTGGAATGACAGGAACGAGAATTTTGATCTGCCGGTGTGAGCCGGCACGCTTGATTGCTCATTACGAATTGTAACAAACGGCAGAACCAATAAATTATAGTTTATATTATAACTCATTAAAAAGCAAAAATCAAGAGCCAGAAAATGAGAATGATATTTTTTTAACGCTCTACGAGGCTATATATAGCCTCGTAGAGCGACTAAAAAATAAACGATGAAATATTTTTGTAAAAAAGACTTGATTTTAAAGCGAAAAAGTCGTATTATATATATTAGGTATGTTTGGCACAGAACAGGATACATTTCGCACAGTATCAGTGCATGAAACAGAAAAGCCGCTTATTGTACCGCAATGGCTAATCGTGCAATATGGGCTGCCTAAAAACCGAAAGGAGTATTTATAATGATTTATTCGCACGAAGTTGAAACAATGTGCCCTATCGCACAGGGCGTTGCTCACGGCGCTGCTCCGATTCCTGAGGAAGCAAAGTGGGTAAAGGCTAAGGAGATAAAGGATATTTCCGGCTTTACACACGGTATAGGCTGGTGCGCACCTGAGCAGGGTACCTGCAAGCTCACACTCAATGTTAAGGAAGGCGTTATACAGGAAGCTCTCGTTGAGACTATCGGTTGCTCGGGTATGACACACTCCGCTGCTATGGCTGCTGAGATACTTCCCGGCAGAACAATTCTTGAAGCTCTTAACACAGACCTTGTTTGTGATGCTATAAACACAGCTATGAGAGAGCTCTTCCTCCAGATCGTATACGGACGTTCACAGTCTGCATTCTCTGAGGGCGGTCTCGTTATCGGCGCAGGTCTTGAGGATCTCGGTAAGGGACTCCGTTCACAGATTGGTACAACTTATGGTACTCTCAAGAAGGGTCCCCGTTATCTTGAACTCACAGACGGATATATCACAGGTCTCGCTCTTAATGAGGACGACGAGATCATCGGCTACAAGTTCATCAACTTTGGTAAAATGATGGATTTCATCAAGGCAGGCGATGACGCAAACACTGCATTTGAAAAGGCACAGGGCCAGTACGGCAGAGTTGCTGACGCAGTTAAGATCGTTGATCCCAGAAAAGACTAAGGAGGACTTGTAAAATGGCTTTATTTGAATCTTATGAGAGACGCGAGAAGCAGATCCTCGCTGTTCTTAAAAACTACGGCATCAGCTCTATCGAGGAGTGTGCCGAGGTATGCAAGGCTAAGGGCCTCGATATCTACAAGCTTGTAGAGGGTATCCAGCCTATCTGTTTTGAAAATGCAAAGTGGGCTTACACAGTAGGCTGTGCAATCGCTATAAAGAAGGGCTGCAAGAGAGCTGCCGACGCTGCTGCTGCTATCGGTGAAGGACTTCAGGCTTTCTGCATCCCCGGTTCAGTTGCTGACCAGCGTAAGGTAGGTCTCGGCCATGGAAACCTTGGCAAGATGCTTCTTGAAGAGGACACAGAGTGCTTCGCATTCCTCGCAGGTCACGAGTCCTTCGCTGCTGCTGAGGGAGCTATCGGTATCGCTGAGAAGGCAAACAAGGTTCGTCAGAAGCCCCTCCGCGTTATCCTCAACGGTCTCGGCAAGGACGCTGCTCAGATCATCGCACGTATCAACGGCTTTACATACATCGAGACAGAAATGGACTACGCTACAGGCGAGGTAAAGGAAGTATTCCGCAAGGCTTACTCAGATGGTCTCCGTGCTAAGGTAAACTGCTACGGCGCTAACGATGTAAGAGAAGGCGTTGCTATCATGTGGAAGGAGAACGTTGATGTATCTATCACAGGTAACTCGACTAACCCCACACGTTTCCAGCACCCTGTTGCAGGCACATACAAGAAGGAGCGTGTTGACGCAGGCAAGAAGTACTTCTCAGTTGCTTCCGGCGGCGGTACAGGACGTACACTTCACCCAGACAATATGGCAGCAGGTCCTGCTTCCTACGGTATGACAGATACTCTCGGACGTATGCACTCTGATGCACAGTTCGCAGGATCTTCATCAGTTCCGGCTCACGTTGAGATGATGGGACTTATCGGAATGGGCAACAACCCGATGGTTGGTGCAACAGTTGCTTGTGCAGTTGCTGTTGAAGAGGCTATGAAGTAATAGCTAATCGGCTATAAATCGCATAAAATGAAATCCTGACAGGTTTTACGACTTGTCAGGATTTTACTATTTTTGAGACGACAACGTTTTTTGTCACCTATTTGTCACCCTAAGTTTAATGTGGATGACAGCTCCACTTGTTGATGCTCAGGCTGCAATAAGCGAAAAGAAGTAATTCGGAAATATACTCAGATTGGCTATTTTACGCTGAATCTGGACGATGCTAAAGAATATCTTTATGCGAAGTCCACTAAGCGCAGAATACTAAGCTGGCGTGATATACACGTTAATGTGTTTATCTGAATAAAACAATAAGGCTCTCACATTTTTCGGCTGTGAGAGCTTTTTTTCATCGATGTGAGTAATCAGTTCAGAATGCTGAGATATTAATTCTGACTGTTCATTTTTATGTTTGAGATATCCTTTTTAAATTGTTCTAAGAATACACTGGCAGCCTTGGTTAAAACAGGATACCGTTTCCATATATAATAGCATATTGCTTCCATTGGCGGTTCAAAAGGTCGGAAGCATAGTTTGCTGTCACCGCTGACATTGATCAGCTTATCTAGCGCAATGGCGCTGCCTATGCCTTCACTGACCATGACAGAAGCATTGTAGATAAGATTATACTCAGCCACGATATGTGCGTCAGGAGCCTGCTCGGCGATAAGCTCGGAGATCATGGTGAGGTGATCAAACTGACGCGGAATGATCAGATTAAGTTTTGATAAATCGGCAATTGTTACTGCTTTCTTCTCTGCAAGCGGTTCGTCACGGCGCATTAGTACGCCCCATGTATCATGCAGCGGTATCTCAATGGCTTCGTACTTAGTTCTATCAATGTTCCCGAATACAAGTCCGAAATCAAGCAGTCCTCTTTCAAGCTTTTCCAGTACGTCCGTACCGTTGCCGCTGAAAAAGCTGTAATGGATATCTGGATAATCGGCTTTCAGGTGATGTGCAGTATCGGCAATGAGCTTTATCGTATAAGTCTCGCCTGCACCGATATATACAGTACCTGAAACGCTGTCATTGCTCTGTCGGACTTCCTGCTCCGTTTTGTCCATAAGCTCCACTATTTCCTCAGCACGCTTGCGGAGGATCATTCCCTCCTCGGTCAGCGTGACGCCTTTGTTTGAGCGGACAAGCAGAGTTTTTCCAAGCTCGTCCTCAAGCTCCTTTAACTGACGGGACAGCGTTGGTTGTGATAAAAAAAGTCTTTCTGCCGCCGTGGAAAAGCTCTGTTCTCTTGCAACTGCAAGGAAATATCTTAGTACACGAATATCCATACAGTAAGCCTCCTTTTATATATCATACCACAATCATCTATAACTGTCAAGCATAGCTGCGTATTTGATATAAGTATTTGTAATTTATTAAAAGCCGTGATATAATAAAGTCAGCAAGAGATATGGAGGTGTCCATATGAACGAAAAAATCAGACAAAACCTTATCGACGCGGGCTGTGATGAAGAGTTCATCGAGAAATTCTCTACGTGCAGCGAAAGGCAATGCGAGAAAATGCTTGCAGCTCATCGGCGTGAACTGCTTGATGTAGTTCACGAAAAAGAGAGATGTATAAGCTGTCTTGATTACTTGGTTTTTATTATGAAAAAGGAGGGCTTGAAATGAAAAAAATAATCGTTTCAATGATAACGGCAGTTGCTTTGTCTTTTACCGCAACAGGCTGCGGAATGAGTAATTATACAAGCACTGAACTTGCAGAAAACAGTATCGTGCAGTTATCTACTCCTGCTGATGATGAGCAGTCCTCTGCAACTTATATGAAATATGAGTATACTGAGAAAGACATTATAAACTTACAGGATTTTATCCTTAATAAAAACAGTGAAAAAGACCTGAGCGGCAAGCCCTATGATATGAACGGTGATGATTGCTGGGACGTGTTTGACCTTTGTCTGATGAGACGTGAAGTTGTAAAGGAAACGGTAACAGAGAGCAATACGCTTGTCATCTACTTCTCGCGCACATGTAATACCGAAAAGATAGCCGAATATCTTATTGAACTAACCGGCGCTGACAGCTATGTTATCGAAGCTGCTGTGCCTTATACTGATGCTGATATCAAGTATCAGGACGATAACTGCCGTGCAAACAAGGAGCAGAATGATAAAACCGTCCGCCCTGAGATAGCAAACCCAATCACTTCTATCGACAGCTATGACACGATATTCCTCGGCTATCCTATATGGTGGGGACAAGAGCCCCGTATCATCGACACATTCCTTGAAAGCTATGATTTTTCGGATAAGACGGTCGTTCCGTTCTGCACATCAGGCAGCAGCGGCATTGCGACAAGCGAGAAGAATATTGCAGACCTTGTGCCAATCGGCAATCAGCTTGAAGGCAGGCGTTTCCCTGCGGGTGCCACAAAGGAGGATGTCAAGGAGTGGATAGATATGCTTCCTCTGAATAATGAAAAGTCCGAACCTAAACTGCTTATCTCCGTGAACGGTCAGGAACTTACGGCTTCATTCGCTGATAGCACCGCTGCTACTGAGCTAGCCGAAAAGCTGAAAGCAGAGTCTGTCACCGTTACGCTGAATGAATACGGCGGATTTGAAAAGGTAGGCAAGCTGCCATGGTCGCTTTCCAGAACAGACGCAAGCATCGAAACAGAGCCGTGTGACATCATGCTCTATCAGGGAAATCAAATGACGATATTCTATAACTCCAATTCGTGGAGCTACACAAAGCTCGGACATATTGAGAATACGACACAGGAAGAATTAAAAGCTATATTTGGCGAGGGTAATGTTAATGTTACGCTCTCTATAAAACAATAATCCAACTATATTCATGCAATTAAAAATGGAGGTAATTATGAAAAAAATCAGAAATCTAATAACCGCATTAGTTCTATCAGCCTGCACAATTGCATCAACATCTTGTAGCGCTGAGCAATCAAACGAAGTCAATAAAATGTCAAATACAACAGGAGGTAGCAATATGACTTATACAGAAGAACTTACGCTTGTACAGGAATGGGATAAAACATTTCCCGAATCAGATAAGGTCGATCATCAGAAGGTGACCTTCCATAACCGCTATGGTATCACACTTGTTGCTGATATGTACACACCTAAAAATGCTTCGGGCAAGCTTCCTGCTATAGCTGTCAGTGGCCCGTTCGGTGCAGTCAAGGAGCAATGCAGTGGACTTTACGCACAGACGCTTGCAGAGCGCGGTTTCCTTACCATAGCATTTGATCCTTCGTTTACAGGTGAAAGTAGCGGTCAGCCGAGATATATGGCTTCTCCCGACATCAATACAGAAGATTTTCAGGCAGCTGTCGATTTTCTCTCAACACATATTCTTGTTGATCCTGAAAGAATAGGAATATGCGGTATCTGTGGCTGGGGCGGAATGGCGATCAATGCTGCTGCATTGGATACAAGGATAAAAGCAACTGTCGTATCCACAATGTATGATATGTCCCGAGTAAATGCAAATGGTTACTTTGACGAGAGCGACAATGAGGAAACAAGATATGCTACAAAACTCGCTCTGAATGAACAGCGTACAAAAGACTATGCAGCAGATGAATATACCCTTGGCGGGGGAGTTGTTGATCCGCTTCCGGACGATGCCCCTTATTTTGTAAAGGATTATTATGACTATTATAAAACCGAACGAGGCTATCACCCACGTTCACTCAACTCCAACGGTGGCTGGAATGTCATAGGCTGTATGTCATTTATGAACCAGCCCATCAATACGTACAGCAATGAGATCAGAAGCGCAGTGCTTATAATGCACGGTGAAAAAGCTCATTCAAGCTACTTTGGTAAGGACGCTTATGAAGCGATGACTAAAGACAGCAAATATGCAGATAATAAAGAGCTTCTTATCATTGAAGGAGCTTCCCATACCGATCTGTATGACGGCGGCGAAAATAACGTTATTCCGTTTGATAAGCTCGAAGCATTCTACAACGAGTATCTGAAATAAATGTTTTGTTGGAGATTAAAAATGAGCATCACAGTAAATATCTACTACACCGGCGTAAACGGAAACGCCCGAAAATTCGCAGAAGAAATGGTACAAAGCGGTACGGTTGACATGATACGAAACGAGGAAGGCAATCTCCGTTACGCCTATTTTCAGCCGTTTGACGATCCTGAAACGGTACTGCTGATAGATCAATGGACAAGTCAGGACGCAATTGATGTCCATCATGCTTCGCCTATGATGCAGACAATCGCAAAGTTGCGGGAAAAGTACGGACTGAAAATGAAAGTTGAGAGGTATATCTCCGATGAGGACGGTATTCCAGAGAAAGACAACAAATTCATCGTGAAATAAGGAGGAAATCATCATGAGCAAATCATTAGTAGCATATTTCTCAGCAAGTGGCGTGACTGCTGGACTTGCCAGAAAGCTCGCAGAAGCAGCAGGTGCAGATCTTTATGAGATCAAGCCTGCCGTGGCTTACACAAATGCTGACCTTAACTGGCAGGACAAGAACAGCAGAAGCTCGATTGAAATGAATGACAAGTCGTTCCGTCCTGCTATTGCCGATAAAGATGCAAACATCGCTGATTATGACAAAATCTTTGTAGGTTTCCCGATATGGTGGTATGTTGCACCAACAATCATCAATACGTTCCTTGAAGCCTATGATTTTTCGGGAAAGACGATTATTCTGTTTGCTACATCAGGCGGAAGCGGAATGGGTAATTCTGCAAAGGAATTGAAACCCAGCGTTTCCAATACAGCGGTTATCAAGGACGGCAAGCGTTTCGCTGCAAGCACATCGGTAAGTGAGCTGAAAAAGTGGGTTGACTCCCTCGGAATCTAAGGAAGAAGCACTATGGCTGAAAAGATCGTACAAACCGCTGGCAGAGATACCCTCGGTGAATTTGCTCCTGAATTTGCCCATTACAACGATGATATTCTTTTCGGTGAGAACTGGAACAATACCGATATTGATCTGAAAACACGGAGTATCATCACTGTAGTTGCTCTGATGTCTCATGGAGTGACAGACAGTTCCCTGAAATATCACCTGATGAATGCAAAGAATCACGGTGTTTCGCAGAAAGAGATTGTAGCGATTATTACACATACAGCTTTCTATGCAGGTTGGCCGCACGCCTGGGCTGTATTCAACCTTGCAAAAGAGGTATGGAGTGAAAAATCTCCCGAACTGACCGACAAAGACAAGTATCAGAATGAGATATTCTTCCCAATCGGCGAACCGAACCCCTATGGTGATTTCTTTATCGGACAGAGCTATCTTGCACCTGTTTCAACTGAACAGCTTGCAATTTACAATGTCACCTTTGAGCCTGCCTGCCGCAACAACTGGCATATCCATCACGCAACAAGCGGCGGCGGTCAGATGCTGATTTGTGTCGGCGGTCGTGGGTACTATCAGGAATGGGGCAAGGAAACAAGAGAACTTCACCCAGGCGATATTGTCAATATACCAGCAAATGTTAAGCACTGGCACGGTGCTGCACCCGATTCGTGGTTCTCACATCTTGCAATAGAGATTGAGGGCGAGAACGGTAGCACGGAATGGTGCGAGGCTGTTTCTGATGAGGAATACATGAAGCTAAAAAACTGACAATGGAGTTCCATATCCAATCCTGTTTTTGTATCATACAATAATAACTGCTGACAATGGAGGACTTTTGCCACAGCAAATTCTCAGCAAAATATAGCCTTTTATTAATTGCATTGTGATTGCCACACTATCCACAATACAGGCTGCAATCAGCGAAGGAAAGTAATTTTCGAATACGTCAAAATCGGTGATTTTACGTTGCTTCAGGGCAATGCTAAGGATTATCTCTACGGCAAGTCCACTAAGCGTAGGTTACTGAATTGGCGGGAAATACACGTTAATGTGTTTATCTGAATAAACAATAAGGCTCTTACAGTTTTGTGCTGTGGGAGCTTTTTGGGGCTTGTAATAATGCGAATTACGTAAAAGTGCGTTTTAGATGACACTTGACTTTTTCAGAACATTTTAGTATAATTATCATAAACCTGCGCATAATGGAATTTATAATACATTGTAAACCTGCGTATTCAGGAATAAACAAACAATCTTAAACCTGCGTATTATGGAGAGAGGCGTAATTATGATACTAAAACGAAAAATGTACGACAAGCTGCTGACTCTCAAAAACGAGCTGAACGGTAAAAAAGCCTTTCTTATCGAGGGTGCAAGACGTATCGGAAAGTCAACGATATGCGAGAAATTCGGCAAAAACGAATATAAGAGCTATATCCTGATAGATTTCGCCAAGTGTCCCGATGAGGTCAAGGACTATTTCGTCAAGCACATGAACGACCTTGATACATTTTTCATGCTTTTATCCACTTACTATGGTGTGAAACTGTATGAGCGTGAGTCGCTTATCATCTTTGACGAGGTGCAGATGTACCCTAAAGCGAGGGAGTGCGTCAAGTATCTTGTTGCTGACGGCAGATATGATTATATCGAAACAGGATCGCTCATTTCTATCAAGGAGAACGTCAAGGACATTGTAATTCCCTCGGAAGAACGTCACCTCAGTATGTACCCGCTGGATTTCGAGGAATTCTGCGATGCGCTGGGCGAGGAGCAGATATGCGGGTATATTCGCAAGTGCTTTGCTGACAGGACACCTCTTGAAAATGAATTGCACCATAAGGCGATGCTTCTGTTCAATCAGTATATGCTTGTGGGCGGTATGCCGCAGAGTGTTCTTGCGTTCCTTGAAAGCCGTAAGGACTTCGACAAGGCTGACATTGAGAAACGTGATATTCTCTCGCTGTACCGCAGTGACATCATGAAGATAGATTCAAGATACAGGAGCAAAGTCCTCACCATATTCGACAAGATACCAGGGTTGCTCTCACAGCACGAAAAACGTGTCGTTTTTAATAATGTTTCGGCAGGCAGCAAAGCCGATCAGTATGAGGAGACTTTCTTCTGGCTGTCGGATTCGATGATCTCTAATGAGTGTTTCATGTGCAATGACCCGAATGTCGGGCTGTCGATCAACGAGAACAGAGCTTATGTAAAATGCTACCTCGGCGATACGGGACTGCTCGTCAGTCACGCCTTTGACGAGAATGAACTGCTTGAAGATGAGGTCTACAAGCAGATCTTCGGTGACAAGCTGAACATGAACGAGGATATGCTCTATGAGAACGCTATCGCCCAGATGCTCACAGCGAACGGACACAAGCTGTATTTCTATACGCAGTACAATGCTGAAAAGCACCGTAACGATATTGAGATAGACTTTCTGATCTCCAACAACAGCAAGCTGAAATACAAGATGTATCCGATCGAAGTCAAGTCGGGTAAGAAGTATTCTATCGAGTCGCTGAAACGTTTCAAGGAGAAATACAAGGCTCGGATAGGCGAATGTTATGTGATACATCCACGCAATCTCAGTTTTAAAGAAGACATTGTATGCATTCCGCCTTACATGACGATATGCCTGTAACAAAAACACTGCCGCTGCTCAAGGGTGGAGCTAATATAGCAGTATAATTCAGATTACTATATTAAGACCAAAACAGCGAGCTATGAAAATGAAAGACAGATACTTCGTTTACGTTGAGGTATCTGTCTTTTCGTTATATATCAAACCTTATCAAATAATCGTATCCAACTTCGTTTCCAACGTCCCATCCTTAGCCAAAGGTAAAGCATACACCGATAGATTCGTTTGTTGCGTTGCATGATGACGGCTTGTTTTTCATGTTAAATGACGTACTGTGTATATTTGATCCAGTTACTCTTGAGATTATGAAAAAAGCAACCATTTCTCCTTTCGGCACACCGTTTGGAAAAGACTATATTCTATACGGAGAAACAGAGATATACAGGATATCCGAAAACCTTAAGGAAATATGGTCGTTTTCAGGAGAAGACTTATTTGTCAGATGTGGAAGTAACGAGTCTGCGTTTGAAATGAAAAATGATAGGATTTGTCTTTATGATTTTTTAGGTAACTATTACGAAATATATTATGACGGAAACATTATAACTGAGATATCGAACGAAAACTTGTAAAATGATTAGACCTCATAGTTTTTATATTTATATCAGTTTATTTCCAGCGCTCTTGCAGTAAGCCCCACAGCAACACCCTGAGTGCCTGTTCCTACATGAGAAGCGATACTGCACGCAAGGGGGCGGTATGTTACTTTATATCCGCTGAACTCCGACTTTACTATGCCTACCCAGCGTTCTATCTCTTCCTCAGTCTCCATAGTTCCAGCCGCGCCTATGCTCAGGTGCTCCTTTGGGATATCTGCGTACTTGCTCGCAATATCCCTGTGGACTGCCTCCAGCATTTTACCCTCTGCCGCGGACATTCCTCTTGCCTTGGCATAAGCGTCCAGCTTGCCACCCTGTATCTTTAGTATAGGCTTGAGATTAAGGACAGTCGCTATCGCCGCACCGGCAGCTGTGATACGTCCTGTCTTGGTTATACGTTTAAGACTTTGTAGCGTGATATATATATCATTCTGATAAGCGTTCTCCTCTAGAGCATCTTTTATATCGGAAGCGTTAATGCCGCTGTCTGCGTAGAACTTCGCGTCGTATACCGAATCAAGCAGAGTTATCGAGATACGGTGATTGTCAACTACGAAAACCTTCCCTTCGTAATCTATTGAGAGAGCCTTGGCAGTATCACAGGAACCACTGAGACCGCTTGACATAGGTATATATACAAGCTCGTCATAGCCGTCCGCGAGTATCTTGTCCCACATTTCGGTAAGAGCGCCGGGAGACGGCTGCGAGGAAACTATATCCTTGTTTTCGTTGAGAGCCTTATAGAGAGTGCTATGAGTAAGATCTATTTCTTCAGTGAAATCCTTGCCGTCTATAATAACAGGCATAGGCAGTACATATATGCCATGGCTCCTGCCCTCTTCCAAAGTAATACCGCTGTTTGTATCAGTCATTACTGCTGTTTTCATACAATTCCTCGTTTCAGATCAGCATTAAGGCTCCACTTAGGCGGAAACCTCTTTCCCTAACATGGTGATTATATCATTTTAAGCCATATTTGTCAATAGAATGAGTTATGAGTAATAATGAAGGCTCCGCGGAAATATTTCTGCGGAGCCAGTGTTGTATTTTTACATTGAGATTTTCAGTATTTCTGGTTGTTTTACCATGAAAGCTGTCCGACGTCCATTTTAGCATTTGTCAGTCGGGCGTATCTGTAGTCGCCTTCCGTATAATAATCGAAATTGCCTGTTACGGTTATATTCGCGTCCTGAGCAGGGTAATCCTTAGGGTATGTGTAGTCCCCGTCGAGGACGAATTCCAGACCTTGAGCGCAGCAAGCAGTAGCGTCCTTGATGACTACCGAGAAGTACTCGTTTCCAGTATTGTCGTCCTTGAAGTAGGCGAATGTGCCGTTTGCTTTGACGCTTTTGCCCTTGTAGTTATCAGGATAGTTCATCATATCGCTGACCTGCGCATAAACCATAGAAGAGTTAAGCTGTGTGAGGTCAACATCGTATTCTCCATTGCCTTTGAAGGCTTCGTCCTTAGGCTTTATGCCGCCGATTGGCGGTTCGTCTGAAGACTGATATGAGGGTGTACTACTTGTTTCTGATTTAGTAGCGTTCGAGCAGGAAAAAAGGCAAAGTGGTACAATTATTAATGCGATTAAAGTTCTGATAGATTTCATAGCTTTTCACGACCTTTAATTAAAATACTCCGCAAGAACATTGTAGTTCTGTTCCATAAGTGAAAGGTATGTAACGCCGCTTGCGGCGTCTGCTGATGATACGGACTGTATTGAATCAAGCTCTGCAATAGAGCAGTCCATTTTCTTTGAATTGGCGATTATAGCCTCCGCAATTGACTTGTTTGACTTTTCGATAGTGAATATGGTATCGCATTCAAGCTCGCTAAGCTTATCGGAAAGGAAGCTTACAGTTTTGAAGCTCGCCTCACTTTCGGCGGAGCAGCCTGCGAATGCAGCATAATAGTCTATATCGTAATCGTCGACGAAATAGCGGAAGGGGAAACGGTCGCCGAATATGAGCACCTTATTGTTGGCAGAGCCTGTAAGGGAGGCAAACTTTCTGTCCATCTCGTCGAGCCTTGCTGCGTAGTCCGCAAGATTACTGCCGTAATCTGGAGCGTTTTCGGGATCAGCCTTTGCAATAGCTTTTTCAATCTCCTCGCAAAGGAGCTTTGCATTTTTTAGGGAGAGCCACACGTGTTCGTCATACTCAACCTCTTCCTCCTCGTCTTCGTCCTCGTGCTCCTCCTCGGCTTCCATACCCTCCTTGAGCTCTTCCTCCTTGGCTGAATCGCCGAGGATCGTTATAAGACTAAGAGTCTGCATATCCTTGTTTACGGCACTGTTGAGCGCGTCGCCTACCCATATGTCGGACTCGCCGCCCACATGGATAAACAGATCGCAGGTGGATATTTTAAGTATATCCTCAGCCGTTGGCTGGAAGTTATGTAGATCAGTGCCGCTGTCGAGGAGGTAGGTTATATCTGCATCCTTGGCATGGCTACCCATTATTTCTCTAACCCAGTCATATTCCGGGAATATGGTGCATACTATGCTGAGCTTTTTTGAATTGCCACTCGTTTCGTAATTTTTTTCAGCCGTAGTGGAAGGCTGGTTGATGTCAGTATTTGTGGAGCTGCATCCTGTAAGGCACATAGCGCCTACCACAAGACACAACGCAGCGATCGCTGTTTTTCTGAACATAAATAAAAACCTCCGGTTTTGATGATATAAGGCATCGCAACAGTATGAAGGAGACTTGCGTCCCGTACTGTACGAAAACAGGTGAGAATCAGTTAAGGAGCTCCACCTTCATATTTATTAATGTATTTACAGCATAAGCCTTTCTGACGGCTGATACTGCAATGTATACCGTTAGCGCCTCAACTACTGTAATAATGGCTGTTGTGACTGTCGTACCAAGTGTGCGCAGATTGTTTCGGCAATGAGCAAGCTCCGTGCATATCCCGCATTCGTTTCCCGAGCATTTATGGGAATTATGTTTTATGATAAAGGCAGCGGAGCAGGACAGCACAAATATAAAGAGGAATACCGCAGCAATAGCTGTTACTCTTGATTTAAGGCTTTTCATCCTGTCAGCTCCTTTCACGAATTTGAGAATGAATTTCATTTTTGCCATTATTATTATAGCACATTTTTGAAGCTTGTCAAGGCTGATGGCATTTTTTTCACTGCATTTTCATAAAGGATAAAAAAGTGACTGCCCCAGACAGTCACTTGAAATAGATATTTTTCAATTAATACGCTTTTTAAGCAGCCTTTTCAAAAAAGCTGTTTATAAGCTCAATAAGCTCGGGATTGAAGCCATTGTAAAGCTCTCCGTCAATGGAGTTATAAAATTTAACTCTTTCGTCGTAAGGAACGTCATTGTTGTATTTTGCATTGAGCTCATCCTGCATGGGGACAATGACCTTTTCCTTGTATTCCGTATACTCCTTGGTATTGAAATAGGAGTTATGACTGCATCTTTTCTCTTCTGAAAACGTATAGAACTCTGCCTTGGGATTGGTTATCTTTTCTCTCTGGGCAATTATAGAAGCTCCGTCGTATTTTATCACTTCGTCTTTTTCACCGTGTATTACAAGAACGGGTATGCCTGACTTGTTTATGCCGTCAACAGCCGCCCACGAGGAATTATCTCCGAACTTTATCTTGTTGTAGGTCCATACAAGAGGATTAAGCACCTTTGAAGCAATGCCGTAGGAGTTGCCGCAGCTTTCTGCAAGCTCCGCATAGGGCGTATTGTAGCCTGACATTGACACACTAGCTTTTATTTCGTGGTCGAAATTTAGTACAGCTGCGGCTGCATATCCACCCCAACTGTGACCGAGGAGGTATTTGTCCATATTCTTTGTGCGACTGTCGTTCTCCGCGAAATCAAGAGCTTTGTCAAGGTCTATCAACGACTGTGCAAGGCCGTTTGTACCCTCGCCCTCGCTGTAGCCGCTTCCAGTGCAGTCGTAGGCAAAAATGCTCCAGCCGCAGTCTACAAGACGGGTTATGAGTCCGAGATATAATTCGTGTCCGCTGCCTATACCGTGAGAAAAAACTATAAGGCCCTTTTTGCTGCCTGCGCCGTAAATAAAGCCTTTTAACGTGTTTTCACCAGACTGGAAACTTACCTCATCACGGGGATAGGCATTTTCGTAGTGGTCGTATAACCATGTAGCTGTAAGGTTTTTATCCGGGTATTCGCCGCGTCCGAAGCTCTTTTTCATTTCACTTGCGGTGATGATATATCCTATTATAAAAGAAACTATCAGAAATATCGCAAGTATGAGCGCTGTTCTTTTCAGTGCCTTTTTCATAAGCTTCCCCCCCATCCTTTAAATTATGATTTGTTTTAGCAACAATTACAGAACAGCATTACTCTGGTATTATCATAAGCCTCACTTGAGGAAGCCGTTTATTATTTGTTCTTCAGCTTCAGCCTCGGTAAGCCCGAGGGTCATGAGCTTTATTAGCTGTTCTCCTGCAATCTTGCCTATAGCAGCCTCATGAACGAGAGCCGCGTCTATACTGTTTGCTTCAAGGGAAGGAACAGCAAGTATACGTCCGTTATCCATGATTATTGAGTCGCATTCTGTGTGACCGCTGCAAGCAGCGTTTCCGATTATGCAGAGATCCAGTTTCTGATATGAGTCGTCACGGGCAACAGAACGCGATACCACGTCCGCACTGGAACCGTCCCCCTTAAGGTCTACCTTGTATATACTGCCTGCCTGTTGAACACCGTGGGTCATGAGTCTTTCGCGGACTATGAGCTTTGCGTTTTCCTTAAGCTCTGCAATAGTTGTCCTCTCTGTGGAGTCAACTCCCTTTATCTGCACCATTTCCATTTCCATGGTGCTTCCTTCCTCCATGTAGACCTCTGTAACGGGATTTAGTATGCGCTTTCCACTTCCATCGCCGGAGCCGTAATGCTTTTCCACATATTTTATACGGGAGTTCTTTCCTATATAGAATCGGTGTATACCGTCATGCTCTGAGTCCTGGGAGCCACAGTTTTCAATGCCACAGCCTGCGACTATTAAGACGTCACAGTCTTCGCCAATATAGAAATCGTTGTATACATTCTCCTTTATTCCGCTCTGACTCAGCACAACGGGAATATGCACGCTTTCGTTTTTGGTTCCGTCCTTTATGCGGATATCAATACCGCTGACATCTGTTTTGGACTGGATATCAATATTTGCAGTGGTGTTCCTGCTGATAGCCTGTCCGTTTGCACGGAGATTATAAGCTCCTTCCGGTATACCGTGTAGATCGGCGACCTCCTGAAAAAGTCTTTTCTGAACTGCGTCCATTTTAACCATATCTGTCGCCTCCTTACTGTATTTTGCTGCAAACATTCACAGCATTTTCAGTACCTGTTATCTCTGGGAGGATAGTATCCTTATCGCCCTGTTTGACTATCTTTCCGTCAGCGATGACTACTATCTCGTCAGCAATATTGAGGATACGTTCCTGATGAGAGATAACAATTATGGATCTGCCTCTGCGGTCCCTGCGCATATTTTCAAATATACGTATAAGGTTGTTGAAGCTCCACAGGTCTATGCCTGCCTCGGGCTCGTCAAAGAGCGCAAGCTTTACGTCACGGGCAAGCACAGTGGCTATTTCTATACGCTTCAGCTCTCCGCCGGAGAGGGAGGCGTTTATTTCACGGTCGATATAATCCTTGGCACATAGTCCAACTTCTGAGAGGTATTCGCAGGCTTCCGATACAGAAAGAGCTTTGCCGGCAGCGATCCTGAGAAGATCGACAACAGTCATACCCTTGAAGCGGACAGGCTGCTGAAAAGCGAAGCCTATACCCATTTTTGCACGGTCTGTGATGCTTTTTTCGGTGATATCCTCGCCGTCGAAGATAATCTGACCAGAATTATTTTTTACTATACCTGCAACGACCTTTGCAAGCGTTGATTTACCACCGCCGTTTGGACCTGTAATGACCACGAATTTGCTGTCCTCTACGGTCAGGCTGATATCTCTGAGGATACCCACGTTTTTACCGTCATTGTCGGCGTTGAAAACTATATTTTTCAGTTCGAGCATTTTTTACTCCCTTCAATTTGTTTTGCTCTTCAGAGCAAAATGAGCTTAACATAAATTAGTGTACTGCGCAAATTCCATGATTTTTAAGAACTTACGCTCTCCGAACATAGTTCGGGATAATGACCGCCTTGCGGCGGTTATTGAGGACACACCAATTATAACACGCAGTATGCCCGAAATCAACCAATACAGTCCTTTTGTTGCATAAGAGAAACAATGTGTAAGAGGGGAAATAACGTAGAATAGGGTATAATACGTTATCATACTAAAACACCTATTTTACATACATGAAAACTTCCATTGTTGACATGAATGGTATTACAGATTATAATTTTATCATGGAAGGGAGGCAGAGCTATGATTATTGAACACGTAGCAGTATACGTAAATGACCTCGAAGGCGTACGGGACTTTTTCCTCAGGTACTTCGGAGGAAGTTCAAACAGTGGCTATTATAATGAAAGGACCGGTTTTCGCTCTTATTTTATCAGCTTTGACAGCGGTTCACGGCTGGAGCTAATGACCCGTCCGGAAATTGCAGATATGCCAAGAGATACAGCCCAGATGGGATATGCTCATATAGCTTTCAGTCTCGGCAGTGAGGAAAGGGTAGACGAGCTTACAGAAAAACTAAGAGCAGATGGCTATGAGGTAATAAGCGGCCCTAGGATTACGGGAGACGGTTACTATGAGAGTTGCATTTCCGCTTTTGAGGGGAATATCATAGAGCTAACAGTCTGATATGGCAGCTTTTGCAACAAAAAAACACGCTCAAAAATATGTTTTTTGTGCATAACCGCACTTTTTGCACAATGGGCGGCAATTATCCGCAAAAAAAGTCTTGCTAAATTAATTGCATTATTATATAATGTATTCAAGAAGTGATTCCTTTGCTTCTGCACGGGTCTGCACCCCGTGCCGAAAAGAATTTGTTGTAAGGGACAAATCAGAAATGGCTGTACTCAAAGAGTACGGCTTTTTTCTTGCACTAACACCCTATATCGAAAAAAATTTCAAAAACCCCTTGACAAGAGAGAAAATCAATGATATAATAGCAACATATTAAACCGTTGAAGCGGAGATAAAGTTAATTATGCTTCTACAGAGAGCCCGCGTTGCTGAGAGTCGGGTGAAAAACAGATTAGCAAATGGACCGCTGAGGGTGCAGTCAAATGGGGCGGCAAGAGTTGGTTTTTTCCGTAGCCTTTTCCAGAGTATTCTGCAACGTAAGGATGTGCGTTAATCATCAGGGATATGTTAGTATCCTGTAAAGCGCATGGCAATGCCGTGAATCAAGGTGGTACCGCGGATAAGATTATTCGTCCTTGACAGATCAAATTGGTCTGTCAGGGACTTTTTTATTATTCCGACAGACCCCGGAGGTGCTTTAAATGAAATTTTTACCCGAATTCGACGAAGTAAAACGTTATGCTGAGAGCGGCAGGTATGACATTCTCCCGGTGAGCTGCGAGATACTGTCAGATATCTGCACTCCTATCGAAGCCATTATGATACTCAAGAGTATCTCGACTCACTGCTATATGCTTGAGTCTGTGGCAGACAAGGAGAAATGGGGGCGGTATACCTTCCTTGGCTACGATCCAAAGCTGCAAATTACCGCAGCCGGAAACGAGCTTTCTATCGGCGACGTGAAAATGACAACAGAGGATCCTTCAGTTCAGATTAGACAGATACTTTCAAATTACAGAAGCCCCAAATTCGACTATCTTCCTACTTTCACGGGCGGTCTTGCAGGCTATTTCTCATACGATTTCCTTGCCTACAGCGAGAAGACTCTCCGCACCGATGTGACGGATACCGAGAACTTCAAGGATGTGGACCTGATGCTTTTTGACAAGGTCATAGCTTTTGACAACTTCCGCCAGAAGCTCATACTCATCGCGAATATGCGTCTTGAAGAGGGAGAGTCAGGCTACAATAAGGCGAAAATGGAGCTTCAGCAAATGGCTGACCTCCTTAGAAACGGCGTTTCTAAGCGCGAACCAGCAGGACATCTGAAAAGCGAGGTAACAGCTCTCTTTAGCAAGGAGCAGTACTGTGATATGGTGGAAAAGGCAAAGCGCCATATTCGCGAGGGAGATATCTTCCAGATAGTTCTCTCGAATCGACTCAGCGCTGACTATGAAGGAAGCTTGCTGAATACCTACCGTGTTCTCAGGACTATCAACCCTTCACCTTATATGTTCTATTTCTCCGGAACAGACGTTGAGATAGCAGGAGCTTCTCCTGAAACCCTCGTAAAGCTGGAGGACGGAGTGCTTCATACTTTCCCTCTTGCGGGAACACGTCCTCGTGGAAAGACGGAGAATGAGGACAAAGCTCTCGAAGCTGACTTGCTTGCAGATGAAAAAGAACTTGCAGAGCACAATATGCTGGTTGACCTTGGACGTAACGATCTCGGAAAGATTAGTAAATTCGGTAGTGTTCAGGTGGAAAAGCTCCACAGCATAGAGCGTTATTCCCATGTAATGCATATCGGCTCTACGGTGCGTGGAGATATAAGGGAAGAGTTTGACGGACTTGACGCTGTGAGTGCTGTACTTCCGGCAGGAACTCTCTCGGGAGCACCAAAGATACGCGCCTGCCAGCTAATAGCAGAGCTTGAAAACAACAAGCGCGGTATTTATGGCGGCGCTATCGGCTACATCGATTTTACCGGAAACCTTGATACCTGTATCGCTATACGCATAGCGTACAAGAAGAACGGAAAGGTATTCGTAAGAAGCGGTGCAGGAATAGTTGCTGATTCAGTACCTGAAAAGGAATATCAGGAGTGTATAAACAAGGCGGCGGCAGTTGTAAATGCCCTTAAGCTTGCAGAGGAGGCGGACGTATGATTCTTCTCATTGATAATTACGACAGCTTCTCCTACAACCTCTATCAGCTTGTAGGAGAAATATGTCCCGATATCAAGGTCATAAGGAATGACGAGATGACAGTGAAGGAGATAGAGGAGCTTGCTCCTGATAAGATAATCCTTTCTCCAGGTCCCGGACGTCCCGAAGACGCAGGAATAATAATCGAAGCGGCAAGAACAGTATGTCAGAAGATACCGACTCTTGGCGTTTGTCTAGGCCATCAGGCTATATGTGCCGCTTACGGTGCTAAGGTGACCTACGCAAAGGAACTGATGCACGGAAAACAGTCCGTTATAAGCTTCATGAACAACAGCCCCATATTCAAAGGTATAGATGAAGGGGCGCCTGTTGCGAGATATCATTCACTTGCAGCGGATGCTGCCACGATACCAGATTGCTTCAACGTTACGGCAGTTGCCGATGACGGAGAGATAATGGCGGTACAGCATAAAGAGTTCCCCATATATGGTGTGCAGTTCCACCCGGAGTCGATAATGACTCCCGACGGAAAGATAATGCTGCGCAACTTCATTGAATTGTAATTCTATAGATTGAACGGAGGTTTTATTATGATTAAGGAAGCAATTGTTAAGATAGTAAACAAGGAAGACCTCACCTATGACGAGGCATATAAGGTAATATCCGAGATAATGGCAGGAGAGACCACTCCTACCCAGAATGCGGCTTTCCTTTCAGCTCTTTCAACAAAGAGCACAAAGGCTGAGACAATTGACGAGATCACAGGCTGTGCAGCTGCAATGCGTGACGCTGCGATAAAGTTCGAGAACGATATGGATCTCCTTGAAATAGTAGGAACAGGCGGTGACAATGCTCACAGCTTCAATATTTCAACTACTTCCGCATTCGTTATCGCGTCCTCAGGCATAAAGGTATCAAAGCACGGAAACCGCGCGGCTTCTTCACTTTCAGGTACTGCAGACTGCCTTGAGGCTCTTGGCGCAAAAATAGACATCGAACCTGAAAGGTGCCGACAGCTCCTTGAAAACGTGGGCTTCTGCTTCTTCTTCGCTCAGAAATACCACACCTCTATGAAGTACGTAGGTCCCATAAGAAAGGAACTCGGATTCCGTACAGTATTCAATATCCTCGGACCTCTTACAAATCCTGCCTGCCCGAAGCATCATCTTCTCGGCGTTTATGATAGTGTACTTCTTGAACCTGTTGCTGAAGTGCTTATGAAGCTTGGTTCTAAGAACGGTATGGTTGTATTCGGTAAGGATAAGCTTGATGAGATTTCAATGAGCGCTCCTACAGCAGTATGCGAGTATAGGGACGGCTGGATGAAGAATTACGAGATAACTCCCGAGCAGTTCGGCTTTGAGCGCTGCACAAGGGATGACTTAAAGGGCGGTACTCCCGAAGAGAATGCGGCTATCACACGCGGTATTCTTGACGGCAGCATAACCGGACATAAGAGAAACGCAGTTCTGATGAACGCAGGCGCGGCAATATATATAGGCGGCAGGGCAGAGACTATGGCTGAGGGTATCAAAAAAGCTGCCGAGCTCATAGACAGTGGCGCTTCTCTTGCTATAATGGATGAATTCATAGCCGAGTCACAGAACTGAGGTGCGGCATGACTATTCTTGACCAGCTTGCAGACTACGCTCTTGAACGTGTGGCTGCGGCTAAGAAAAAGCTCCCGGTGGAAGATGTGAAAAAGATTGCCCTTCAGCTGCCAAAGGGAAGTTTTGAGTTTGAAAGAGCACTGAAAAAGGATGATATTGCCTTTATATGCGAGTGCAAGAAGGCTTCGCCGTCCAAGGGAATTATCGCAGAGGAGTTTCCCTATCTTGATATTGCTAAGGAGTACGAGGCAGCAGGTGCGGACTGTATATCAGTTCTCACAGAGCCGAAATGGTTCCTTGGCAGCGACGAGTACCTGCGGGAGATAGCTTCGGCAGTGGATATCCCTTGTATCCGAAAAGATTTCACTGTTGACGAATATATGATATATGAGGCAAAGCTCCTCGGTGCAAAGGCTGTATTGCTTATCTGCTCAATACTTTCACAGCAGCAGATAAGTGAATATATAGGTATCTGTGACGAGCTGGGCATATCAGCTCTCGTCGAAGCTCACGATGAAACGGAGCTTCATGCAGCTATTGCTGCCGGATCACGCATAATAGGAGTGAATAACCGCAATCTTAAGGACTTTTCTGTAGATACAGGCAACAGCCGCAGACTTCGGGAGCTTGCTCCAGAAGACGTGAGCTTCGTCTCTGAGAGTGGAGTACGTAATGCGGAAGATATTAGGCTTCTACGCGAGGCAGGCGTAAACGCTGTGCTCATTGGTGAAACTCTTATGAGAGCTACTGATAAGAAGGCAAAGCTTGCAGAGCTGAAAGGATAATATGACTAAGATAAAAATGTGCGGACTTCGCCGCAGGGAGGACATCGAGTACGCAAACAGGCTGCTGCCAGACTACATCGGCTATGTTTTTGCAAAGAGCAGCAAGCGTTATATCGTTCCGGAAAAAGCTGCGGAGCTCACAGGGCTCCTCGATGAAAGGATAGTTCCCGTAGGAGTTTTCGTGGATTCTGGTTTTGACGAGATATACAGTATCGTCAGCGCAGGAGCAGTAAGAGCTGTACAGCTCCATGGAAATGAGAATGAGGAACTCATAAGGCGCCTGCAAAGGGAAGGTATCACAGTTATTAGAGCTTTCAAGGTGAAAAGCAATGAGGATATCGAAAAGGCAAACAGCTCCTGTGCGGACTTTGTTTTGCTTGATTCCGGAAGCGGTTCGGGAGAAGTGTTCGATTGGTCGATTATCGGCGGTATAAAGCGTGATTTCTTCCTTGCAGGAGGGATAACTCCCGAAAACGCCGGGAAAGCTATAAAGACCTTGAATCCTTACGGGCTGGATGCAAGCTCCTGCCTTGAAACGGAGGGATTCAAGGACTTCGATAAAATGGCCGCCTTTGCAGAGGCTGTAAGGGCAGTATAAGATAAGGAAAGGAAAGATATTATGTCACAGTCAAAAGGACGATTCGGCGTTCACGGCGGTCAGTACATACCCGAAACGCTGATGAATGCGGTCATAGAGCTGGAACAGGCTTACGACCAATATAAAAACGACCCTGAGTTCAACCGTGAGCTCACGGAGCTACTGAACAATTACGCTGGCAGACCGTCTCTGCTCTACCGTGCAGACAAGCTTACCAGAGAGCTGGGAGGCGCTAAGATATACCTTAAGCGTGAGGACCTCAACCATACAGGATCACATAAGATAAACAACGTTCTTGGTCAGGCTCTTCTTGCAAAGAAAATGGGCAAGACGCGCCTGATTGCAGAGACCGGAGCAGGTCAGCACGGTGTTGCGACCGCTACAGCCGCTGCTCTCCTCGATATGGAGTGTGTGGTATTCATGGGCGAGGAGGACACAAAGCGACAGGCTCTTAATGTTTACCGTATGAAGCTTCTTGGTTCCGATGTGATTCCTGTAAAGAGCGGTACGGCTACACTTAAAGACGCAGTTTCAGAGGCTATGCGCGAGTGGACCTCACGTATATCCGATACTCATTACTGTCTTGGCTCAGTTATGGGACCTCATCCGTTCCCCACGATAGTACGTGATTTTCAGGCTGTTATCTCCCGTGAGGCAAGAGCGCAGATATTGGAAGCAGAGGGAAGGCTTCCTGATGCTGTTATTGCTTGTGTAGGCGGCGGCTCCAATGCTATAGGAAGCTTCTATCATTTCATTCCCGATGAGGGAGTACGCCTTATAGGCTGCGAGGCTGCCGGAAGAGGCATAGATACTTTTGAAACTGCTGCTACTGTAAATACCGGAAGGATAGGCATATTCCACGGTATGAAGTCCTATTTCTGTCAGGACGAATACGGTCAGATAGCTCCTGTATATTCTATCTCCGCAGGTCTTGACTATCCCGGAGTAGGTCCAGAGCATGCGCATCTCCACGATATTGGAAGGGCAGAATATGTGCCAGTGACTGATGAAGAGGCAGTAAACGCCTTTGAGTATCTTTCACGTACAGAGGGAATAATACCTGCCATCGAGTCTGCTCATGCAGTAGCATACGCTATGAAGCTTGCACCGACTATGGACAAGGATAAGATAATAATCGTGACCATTTCAGGACGCGGAGACAAGGACTGTGCCGCAATAGCACGCTATAGAGGAGAGGAAATCTATGAGTAATATAAAAGCTGCCTTCGCAGACGGAAAGGCTTTCATACCATTCATCACCTGCGGAGATCCCGACCTTGAAACTACTGCAAAGGTTGTCCGTGAGGCTGCTGCCAATGGAGCGGACCTTATCGAGCTTGGTATACCATTTTCAGACCCTACAGCCGAGGGACCGGTGATACAGGGGGCAAATATTCGCGCACTTGCCGGCGGAGTAACTACGGACAAAGTATTTGAGCTGGTAAAAGAGCTTCGTAAAGACGTTAAGATACCATTTGTGTTCATGACTTATGCAAATGTGGTATATTCATACGATGCAGAGCGCTTTATGGCTCGCTGCTGTGAATCTGGAGTTGACGGTATCATACTTCCGGATCTTCCGTTTGAAGAGAAGGAGGAGTTTTCCGCTGTAGCAAAGCAGTACGGAGTTGACCTTATATCCCTGATTGCTCCTACCTCAGAAAACCGTATCGCAATGATTGCAAAGGAAGCAAGCGGTTTTATATATATAGTATCAAGTCTCGGAGTTACTGGCGTAAGAAGTGAGATAAACACAAATATCGGCGATATAGTGAAGGTGATACGCGAAAACACTAATGTACCATGTGCTGTTGGTTTCGGTATCTCAAAGCCAGAGCAGGCGAAGACTATGGCAGGCCTTTCCGATGGAGCTATAGTAGGTTCGGCTATAATCAAGATACTGGAAAAGTATGGCAGGGATGCTGCTCCCTATGTTGGCGAGTACGTAAGGGAAATGAAGAATGCTGTCATATCGTGATACAGCATTGTGCCAGAGTAACTGAGGAAATGTAATACAGCCTCCAGTAACATGTACTGAAAAGCTTCTTCTATAATGGGATGAAATTCATTGGGGAACCAGTGAATATTGAAAAATTAATTTCATATTTTCTCTATTACGCAAAAATTTATGCTGAGAATTGTAAATAACATTAAGAGCCCGGAATTTCCGGGCTCTATCACTGAAATAAGAAAGTCCCCTCGGTCATAAGGGGGACTTTCTTATCTATTATTCAGAGAGGTGGTACAATCGTGTATCAATATACGGGAGGATATCCTCTCGGGCAGAATTGGTTGGAAGAACGAGATCATAGATCCCGTTCGTACCATTACTGCCAAGGCCGGAGCCGAAATTGTCCGGCATAAGCTGCATTGCGGAGGGGTGAACGCCGCAGCTTTATGTAATATGCACACCGTCAGGGAAGGATTGCTTTTATTCATGTTTATGTCCTGTAACATATTTAAGCAGCGGTGATGCATATAGCTTTTAATTACAAATAGTATTATATGACACAGTTCTACTATATGTTGAATCGATGCACATATATGCCCACTGTATCTTACATAACCATTATACAATATCATAAAACGGAAAACAAGACAAATATTGTTCTTTTCTAATCGTTTATTGCTGTTTATAACCCCTCATTACAGGGAATATCCGCAGATTGTTTGACAAATATATGCAATATAGATATAATGATATAAAAAAAGCATACAAAGGATATAAAAAAGACACATTGAGAGTTTATAATTTGGTCAGTAGATAAGGAGCGCGTGACTTATGAAAAAAATACTGCTTGTTGAGGACGATTTGGATATATGTGAGATAATCCGGGAGTACTTCGGTAACAAGGGCACCGGAGTGGAGACTGTGAACAGCGGCGGAAAAGCTTCGGATATCATAGACAGGGGCTTGGAGGGCTACGACCTCGTGCTCCTCGATATAATGTTGCCGGAAACAGACGGCTTTGAGCTGTGCAGACGGATACGCTCGGAAAACGATATACCAGTTATCTTCATAACTGCAAGGGGAAGGGAAGAGGATATCCTCAGCGGCTATGACCTCGGCTGCGACGACTATATAGTAAAGCCCTTCCTGCTTTCGGTGCTGTACAGCAAGTGCGAAGCCCTTGTGCGCCGTGCAAAGAACATATCAGACAATAATCAGCTTACCTGCGGTACGATAAGCCTCGATACCGTGACCCTCCGCTGTTTTGCGGACGGCGAGGAGGTGGAGCTCCCGCCGAAGGAGTTCGCCATACTGCGCTATCTGCTGGAGCATGAGGACTGGACGGTCACAAGGGATACTCTCCTTGACAGGGTGTGGGGCTACGATTACTTCGGCAGCGACCGCGTGGTGGATAATCATATAAAGAAACTCAGAAAAGCCCTCGGCAGCGCAGGTGCGCAGATAAAGACTCTTGTTGGACGGGGGTATAAGCTGACAAAGGAGTGAACAGAATGAAAAACAGGCTTTTCAGACGACGTCCGAAGCGGACGACCTTCGGGAAGCTGTTTGCAAAGGCGATGGCAGCTGTAATCGTTATAACGCTGCTTTTTGCGGCAGTGTTGAATTATGGCATTGAATATTTTATGTGCAGACAGGCTTTTTCACAGCAGAGCAGCTTAGAGAATCAGCTGTCGACATCAGTACAGTACAAAGAAGATAAATATGATAAAATAGGCGGCAGGCTCAACATTGCGTCACTTGAAATGGGAATGTGGACATATTACCTTAACACTTACGGGTTTGAGGAAAGCTTTACAGTTCCTTTTTTAGGTCATATAGCCTCGGACAGTGACAGGGAGGGCATTGCAGTATCAGCTCTTATTGACGGAAACGGCAATGTTATGATTTCAAATGCTGCTAAAATATGGTGCATTCTGAAAACAGACAATAACCCTTCAAATAACAAGTGGCTGTGCTATGACCCTGAGGGAGCGGATCTTCCGGAGCTGAGGCAGCTGATAGATCATGCGCTGGATGTGCGCTATTCCGAGCACCGTATGCTGAGCTTTGATATCCTGAGCGCTTATGTCGATATTTCCAGGCATAGGATAATCCCTCATACGTTAAGGGTATATTATAAAAAGTCTGATAAAAGATATGCTGACTTAAATGAGGTGATCTTTGACGACGAGGTGATAGCACTCTATGAAGATACAGAGATAAATACAGAGGGTATCAATCTCAGCGGCTATGAGTTCATGGATTTTCAGGGGAATAAAAAGTACGGCGATGACGGTCCGGAGACGTATCCGTCTTGCGGCTTTGAGAATGTATGGGGTGTAGAAAAGGAAAAGGTGGATAAGGCGGTAAGCGAAAAGTATAAGTCCGGCGGCCCGGATTATGACGACCAGTTCGACAATACAATAAAAAACGGCAACGCCAGCTATCTGACTGTTACCTATAACGACGAAAAATGTACACTTTTTACCTACTTCAAGGTCTTTGTATGGAATAAGTCCGTAAAGAGGATGTATATCATCCTTACAGGGATGTTTTTCCTGATAATGGCGTTTATCGCCTTCCTGCGCTGCTGGGCGAAGAATACGAAGAATCAGTCCCAGTATGCATTTGAGGACTATCAACGAGCCCTTACCAACAATCTCGCCCATGATATAAAAACTCCTTTGGCAGTCATAGGCGGCTATGCGGAAAACCTGATTGAGATGCGGAAGGAAGTCGGCAGTGAAAAGGAGCTGAAATACCTGAGCTCAATTATGAAAAATGTTGCGTATACAGACGATATGATTGCAAAAACTCTTGAACTCAGCGCAACAGAACAGATAAAGAATCCGAACAAAACGAAAGTCGATATAAAGGCGCTTGCGGAGAAACTCACGGAAAAGTACACCACAGCCTTCGAAGAAAAGAGCATAGAGTTCACTGTAGAGGGCGGCGGAGAGGTGAGCGCCGACGAGGATATGCTCTCAGCTGCTGTGGAGAACCTTATCTCTAATGCGGTGAAATATACTCGTGAGGGGGGAAGCATAAAAATAACAGCTGACAGGAAGCGGTTGTCAGTAGTCAATGATACAGCAGAAAATGTGGATACAAAAGACCTGCTCATGCCCTTTGTGAAGGGTGACAAGGGGCGGAGCGACAAGAACAGTCACGGTCTCGGACTTGCAATAGCCGCGGCTGCCGCCGAAAGGAACGGTTTCAGGCTGAAGGTTGATTGCAAGGACAAGAGATTTACGGCGGTCATTGAATTTTAATGTGGGGTAAAACAGAAATAAAGGACGCACGAGGGTACTCACTTGTGCGTCCTTTTGATGTATTTAGGTAGTTTCTTATATATTCCTGCTAAGCTGAAAGAAGGCTACAGCGCTGGCAGCTGCTACGTTCAGGGAATCAACACCATGAGCCATTGGTATCTTTATGGTATAGTCGCAGAGATCTATGGTGGCGTCTTTCAGTCCGTCCCCCTCTGTGCCGAGTATGACTGCAAGCTTTTCCTCGGCTTTCAGCCTTGCATCGTCGATACGGACGGTGTTCCTGCGCAGCGCCATTGCGGCGCATACAAAGCCTAAAGCTTTAAGCTCAGATATATAGTTCGGAGAGCCTGTGCTTAGATAAGTCCACGGGAGCTGAAAGACCGTACCCATGCTTACACGGACTGTACGTCTGAACAGGGGATCGCTGCATGAGGGCGTGAGCAGCACCGCGTCAAAGCCAAGTGCTGCCGCGGAACGGAACACAGCTCCTATATTGGTCTGGTTCATCACGTCTTCAAGGACAGCTATACGCTCCGCTCCTGCAAGAATATCTTGAGGATCAGGCAGCTTTTTACGGTGCATTGCACATAAAACTCCCTGTGTGAGTCTGAAGCCCGTGAGCTTTTCGAGTATATCAGATGAAGCGGTATAGAACGGTATATCTCCGCAGCGTTCAATTATATCTGCTGCCTGACCGTTTATGTATTTCCTTTCAAGGAGAAGAGAAACAGGCTCATAGCCAGAATCAAGGGCGGTACGAATGACCTTTGGGCTTTCAGCAGTGAATATGCCATCTCCCGGCGCAAAATAGTCAAGGAGCTTTTTCTCTGATGTATCGGTGTAGGGAAGGAGTTCACGGGCTGCAAGGTCATTAATTTCTATAATATTTGCCATTTTGTTACCTCTTTCCTTGTTTTGGGGGAGAATAGCTGCTTATTATGTCAAGGCAAAGGCTGAGGGCAGGTACAAGGGAGGCCGTGCCGAAATCCCGTTCGTCATAGTTGTTTATATCAGCAAGGGAATCAGCTGTGAAAAAAAGCATACCGAAATCTGCGCCGCGGAGCTTCGCACAGGCGGCAAGGGAAGCACATTCCATATCCACAGTATCGCAACCCTCACTGCGGCGACAGGTAACTGTTTCAGGGGTTTCGCGGAACAGTCCGTCGGTTGTCCATGTGGTGCAGCTCCGAAAACCTATGCCCTTTTCACTGAGTGTACGGCATATATGCTCCGTCATTGGCATATCAAGTTCGATATACCGTGAGGGAGGCAGGTACTTGTAGGAGCTGCCCTCATCACGGAGAGCTCTTACTGGCACCATGAACTCGTTTTCCTGGATATCGAAAAGTACTCCGCAGGAGCCTGCGGAAACGATATGTCTTACGCCGTTATGTATGAGGTGTTCCAGATTTTGAACAGCTGCCGGAGCACCCATGGGAGCCTGACAAAAACATATCTCCTCGCCCTTATAGTTTACGGTATATATTGGATAATCCTTTGTTATGGTTTTTATCTCTCCGGAGATTGATGCTTCGCAGGAGCGGGCAAAGTCGTCGATACAACTGCCGAGAAAGCCGTATACAGCCTTTGGTGGTAGGGGCGAGGCGGTTTTTTTGAAATTAAATATTGAGGAGAGAGAGGTGTCATATTCCAGTATGGGAAAATCGTTTTTTTGAAGAGCCATGGTTTTATCCTTTCATATTATTGCTGGTCTGTGGCAGAAAATAACAGGGGTGACATGAGTAAGAGAAACGGTGTTATTATGTCAGAACTCCCTGATTTTTGACAGTTATGCCATTATTATAATACATTTGTGCGAAAAAAACAATATTTTCACAAGATTTTGGTTGAATTTTTTGCTGCAATGTGGTATAATAGTTTCAATAATTATTTCTTGCTGGAAGAAATAACCGTTTTTTACGGAGAAACGTAGCCGAAAACTTCGCCGCGCATACTCTGTAAATATTATGTTCGGATAATACCAAAAGGAGGTGTGCCATGAAAGAACTGCTTGAGACATTGTGCGACAAATACCTTCTTAACCTCGGACTGTTTACCGACTTCTATCCACTTGAAAGGGATATACTCTATCCGGTATGTGCTAATGTTTATTGCGCCTCGGACGCGGTGTTTGAGCTAGACAAGTTCAGTAATAGCATGGAGCTCATAAAGGAGAATCCAAAAATGCTGTCCAGCTTCCGGAGCACTGTACGTCCGCTCATAGCATCGTGGTTATCCGTTAGCGGCGACCCGAAGAGCGAGATGGAGCGCTATCTTGAATGCTATGATCTGTTGAAAAAATATTTTACCAATTCTGAACATCTTGCCCTGCTTTCGGTGTTGCTTGTGAGAATAGCTCCAACAGGAAATATCGAGGAGCGCATAATGCGCGGCAGGCAGATATACGACCGTATGAAGAAGGAGCACCGTATCCTCACTACAAAGGAGGACGTTGCATTTGCGGTTATGCTGGCATATTCGGAAAAATCCGACGACGAGCTCATAGAAGACATGGAGGCGTGTTTTAAGCTTCTTAAGCATAGTGCCGACAATAACAGTATACAGACGGTTTCTCATGTACTTGCGATGGCTCACGGCACTCCTGAGGATAAATGCGCCAAATTCTGTGAATTGTACGACAGTATGATAAAAAAGGGGCGTAAGTACGGCAAGCTTTACGAGCTTGCCATGCTGGCGGCTCTTTCGATAACAAAGTTCAGCAGCGAGGAGATAATCAGCGATATATGCGACAGTGAAACCTTTCTTGCCGAGCATAAGTCGGTTGGGGATCTTTCAGAATTCGGGAGGAGCGAGCCCATAAGCCACGCCTTCTTGTTGCTCACTATAGCATACTCAAGTGATGAAAATGTTGGCGGAGAGCAGGAAAGACGCACTCTCCTTGCTGCAAGACAGGCAACTCTGTACTCGGTGCTGGTCTACAGCATGATGACCGTAGCGCCGCTGATACATCAATAGACAAACAGCCGGTACCGGCTCTTACAGAATGGAGGTATATAAATTGAAGGCAGACAAATATTTGATCCGTGAAGGCAAAAAGACCGATATCCGCAAGCTCCCAACAGACAGTAAGGAGGACAATGCGGACAAGGATGAGATCATTGAAAAGTATGAGGAAAACAAGCGCGAGATAGCATTTCTTCAGGACAAGTTCTATGCGGACGCAAAAGAGGGGCTTATCGTGGTGATACAGGCTCTTGACGCTTCCGGAAAGGATTCGATAATAAAGTATGTTTTCAGCGGTATTAATCCGCAAGGAGTAAAGGTGCATTACTACAAGGCTCCTACAGCTGATGAGCTTGCTCACGATTACCTGTGGAGGATACATCAGAATGTTCCTCGCAGAGGCGAGATAGCAGTTTTCAACAGAAGCCATTACGAGGACCTTGTCACCGTTCAAGCTGAGGATATATGGAAGGGATATCACATATCCGATAGAGTGCTCGATGATACAAAGAAAAAGTTCTTTGAGAAGAGATACAGGCAGGTGAATGATTTCGAGCAGTACCTCTATGAGAACAGCTACCGCATGGTAAAGATATTCCTGCACGTCTCAAAGGAGGAGCAGACAGGACAGCTTCTTGAGCGTATAGAGCTCCCGGAAAAGAACTGGAAATTTCGCGCTGATGATCTCAAGGTGAGGGACAAGTATGACGCATATCTTAAGTGCTTCAACGACGTTATAAACAACACTTCTACTAAAAATAGCCCTTGGTACGTGCTCCCGGGTGATCAGAGGTGGTATACTAGATATCTGTTCACGGAGATACTCATTGACGCTCTGAGAGCCTGCAAGCCTCAGTATCCTGCACTTTCGCCCGAGGAAGCGGAAAAGCTGCCCGAGTGCAGGAGGATACTCTCAGAAGCTATGGAGGAGTACGAAAGCGGCAAAAAAGAAAAGAAGCCGGAGTCAGCTAAGAAAAAATCCAAGAAAAAGAGCAAAAAATAATGTCCGGCAAGCTGCTAGAGAGAATGAATCAGGTTAATTGAAATTTCTTTCAAAGGTTCGGCATTTTTTTAACCTTTATTGTACTTTTGCAAGAAAATACGTTAAATTCTTGACTTGCAGCAAAAAGTGTGATATAATTTATCATGTATAATTTTATGCCAAGGAGGAAGCTATGGGCAACAGTGAGTACCGCAAGACAATTGATTATATCTTAGATCTTATCAGAAGCGGAATGCTGCAGGTAGGGGACAAGCTTCCGACAGAGCGCAGTATCTCGGAAAAGCTCGGCATAAGCCGAAATACTGTCCGCGAGGCGCTCAGGGGACTTGAGATTCTCGGTATAGTCAATGGAAAACAGGGATCAGGGAATTATCTTACAGATAATATCTCAGATTCTATCGCAAAGGCAATGGATGTCATGCTGCTTATGAACAAGACCTCGAAGGAGGAGATATGTTCGTTCAGAAGAAGCATGGAAAAGACCGTTTGCAGCTATCTTATTGCAAGAGGTTGCTCATCGGAGAACAAGCTTAAGATCGTTGCTGCTTTGAACAGGCTCAAGGAGTCTGAGGGAACAAGCAGACAGACGGTCGCAGACAGGGATTTCCACTATTCCCTTATATATGCTACGGATAACAGTTTCTGGATAACCTTCATGAACGCTGTTTCTGAGGTCTATATGAGGTGGATAGACGATTTTCTTACAACATCCGGTCCGGAGGTTAAGGAACAGCTGCAGGACGCTCATGAAAAAATGGTGCAGGGCATCATTACGGGCGATACTGAGTTCTGTTTCCGTGCGATAGACGCACATTATGATATAATTGACAAGAGCTTTGGCTGATGAAAGGAATGCTATGAGTATGGGACGTTTCTTTGCTGCCGTTACGGCGGCACTGATTGCTTTTAGTGCTGTTTCATGTTCGCATCAGATCAATGTCGATGATGACAATGATAATAATGTACAGACAACAGTCACTGGAGAAGGGGAAAAGGAAACAACGTCGGATAATACAAATAAAGATTCTGACGATATCAACTCATACATAAAGGTCAAAGAGGCAAAGCCTGCCGTATGGAAGGTGACTGACACCAAAACTGGAAGCGAACTGTATATGCTTGGAATATTGCGTTTTGCGACGGAGTATACGTTTGCCATGCCGGATTATGTTAATGAGCTGTATGACAAGAGTAGCGGCATAGTTATTGAGACAGACGGTGCGGATATGACAAAAGAGCAGTGGGACGAGTTTTACAACCAGATGTTCTATAATGACGGGACTACCGTGAAGGATCATATCTCTAAGGAGACTTATGAGAAGGCAAAGAAGTTCTTGCAGGATAATTTCTATTACAATGAGATGTCCGAGAATATAATTGCCAACGGCTGGGCTTCTCAGGTTAATGCTATAATCATAAACCGCGTCAAGAACCTTGTTATGGAAACTCTCGATGCTAGCTTTACCGGCAAGGCAAAGATAGACGGCAAGCCTATATTAGGTCTTGAAGATATGAGTACGCAGACAAAGTCTATGAATGCCTGCTCGGACGAGTTGACAGATTTCATGATAAGTGATACTATGCGCCGCGGAGAGGATATATCTGCCTTTACAGCAAATCTTGCAGACCAGCATGACAGTTGGGCAAAAGGAGATGTGGACGTTCTTGACGAGGAGTACTACTGGGGCGACCGTTCCTCCGAACTTGACGACGATTATGCGGCTTATCTGAAGGTCAACCTGTATGAACGCAATGAGAATATGGCTGAAAAGATAGAGGGATTCCTCGAAAACGGCGATAATTATTTCATTGTCATCGGAGTTACCCATTTCTCAGGAAAGAATGGAATCGATGATATCCTTGAAGAAAAGGGCTACAAGGTGGAACGCATAGATAGACAGTGATAGATGAAAAAGCGCTTGTGCGTATTGCACAAGTGTTTTTTTTGTGTGTCGGGCATGATACAGTTTTTGCGGGCGAAAGTCTTATCGTAGAGATTTACCTATAAGTAAAGCAGAATTCAAGTTGCTGACAGCAATGGCAACGAGGGAGGAAGAGGTATATTCGACTGTGAAGATAGAGGATATCTTCTCTCTGCCAAAATATGCGAAATCATACAAAGCTGATATGCCGTTTTGTCCTGACATATGAAAAGACTGAGCTGGAAAAATTCCAACAAAAAAAGCGCCTTATCATTTTTAAATTAGGCGCTTTTTGATAAATCTTTACGGAGCCCCTTGACACGGGACAAAAACTGTATTATAATGTTATAATGTATCAATATGGAATAGTATCGCTATTTTGCAAGATATTATAGCATACTTTGCACAGACTTGTCAATAGTTTTGGCAGAAATTTTTTCAGATGATACGGCAGCAACAAACAGAACTGTCGTTCCCGACTCTGTGTGCGAAGGGAAGGGCAGCAAAAAAATACAAGGAGGTTCCGCCTATGGTGAATGTTACACCTAAGCAGCTGGGAAAGAATGTCAGAATGAGCTTCGGTAAGATTACCGAGCCTCTGGAGATGCCGAACCTTATCGAGGTACAGAAGAACTCGTATAAGTGGTTCAAGGAAGAAGGTCTTCGTGAGGTGTTCCGCGAAATGACCGCTATCACCGACTACAACGGCAATCTCGTCCTCAACTTCAAGGACTACCGCTTTGACGACACTCCCAAATATTCTCTCGCAGAATGTAAATCAAGAGGAGCTACCTATCAGGTCTCGATGAAAGCGACCGCTACCCTTGCAAACAAGGAGACAGGCGCTGTCAGCGAAAGCGAGATCTATATGGGTGATTTCCCGCTTATGACGGACAGTGGTACCTTCGTTATCAACGGTGCTGAGCGTGTTATCGTATCTCAGCTCGTTCGTTCGCCTGGTGTTTATTACGCATTCACTAAGGACAAGACTGGTAAGGACCTTTTCAGCTCGCAGATAATCCCTAACCGCGGTGCGTGGCTGGAGTATGAACAGGATTCAAACGACGTTGTTTACGTTCGTATAGATAAAAACAGAAAAATACCGCTCACTACCTTCATTAGAGCTCTCGGAGAAGAGGGCACCGATGAGGAGATATTTGAGATATACGGTGAGGACGAGCGCCTCAGACAAACTATCCTCCAGAAGGATCAGACAAAGAACCGCTCGGACGCTCTCATAGACGTATACAAGAAGCTCCGTCCCGGTGAGCCTCCTACGGTTGAAAGTGCAGTGAGCCACCTCAATAACCTCTTCTTTGAGGCAAAGAGATATGACCTCTGTCGTTTTGGACGCTACAAGTACAATAAGAAGCTTGGCATAGCTTCACGTCTTTCAGGAAGAACTCTTGCACAGCCTATTGTAAGCGAGATGACAGGTGAGATACTTGCAGATGCAGGCGAGACACTCACATATGACAAGGCTTGTGAGATAGAGCAGGCAGGCGTTTACAGCGCTTACGTAAACGTTGAGTCAAAGGAATACTATACCGACGAGCGCGGAGAGACATCTGTCCGCATGGTGGAGAAGACCGTAAAGGTTATCGGTAATGGTATGGTTGATATCAAGGGCTATGTTGATTTCGACGCTGAGAAGTACGGCATCAACGAGAAGGTATCCTTCAGTGTCCTCAAGGATATTATAGACAACGCTGCCGACGCAGATGAGCTGGAGGAGACTATCAAGAAGAAGGCTGACGAGCTCTCACCCAAGTATATCACTCTTGACGATATCAGAGCTTCCATAAGCTATTTTCTTAACCTCTGCGAGGGCGTAGGTACTGTTGACGATATCGACCATCTTGGAAACAGACGTATCCGTTCCGTAGGTGAGCTTCTCCAGAACCAGTTCCGCATCGGCTATACAAGAATGGAGCGCGGTATCCGCGAGAGAATGAACCTTCAGACTCAGGACGTGAATACCCTCACTCCTCAGACACTTATCAATATAAGACCTATTTCTTCAGCTATGAAGGAATTCTTCTGCTCCTCACCTCTGTCACAGTTCATGGATCAGAACAATCCTCTTGCTGAGCTTACACATAAAAGACGTCTTTCAGCCCTCGGTCCCGGAGGCCTTTCAAGAGACCGTGCCGGATTCGAGGTACGTGACGTTCACTACAGCCACTACGGAAGAATGTGTCCTATCGAGACTCCTGAAGGACCTAACATCGGACTTATCTCCTACCTCGCAACATTCGCAAGAATAAACGAATATGGCTTCATCGAGGCTCCATACAGAAAGGTAGACAAGAGTACCGGCGTTGTTACCAACGAGGTAGTATACATGACTGCCGATATGGAGGATAATTTTGTAGTTGCTCAGGCAAATGAGCCCCTCACAGAGGATAACAAGCTTGCAAGGCCACGTGTAAACGCACGTTTCCGTGAGCAGATCCTCGAGTGCGAGCGCGAAAAGGTAGATTACATGGATGTATCTCCTAAGATGGTCGTATCAGTAGCTACATCAATGATTCCCTTCCTTGAGAACGATGACGCTAACCGTGCCCTCATGGGCTCTAACATGCAGCGTCAGGCTGTTCCGCTCCTCAAGACAGAGCGTCCATTCGTTGGTACAGGTATGGAATACAAGGCTGCTGTTGACTCGGGAGTATGTGTCGTTTCCGACTATGACGGAAAGGTTACTTACGTTGACGCAGACAAGATTACTATGGTTGATACGGACGGAGTTGAGCACAAGTACGAGCTTATAAAGTTCAAGCGCTCCAACCAGGGCACCTGCGTAAATCAAAGACCTATAGTCACAGCTGGCGAGGAAGTAAAGAAGGGACAGGTACTTGCAGACGGTCCCGCTACTGCTGACGGAGAGATCTCCCTCGGTAAGAACGCCCTCATTGGCTTCATGACATGGGAAGGTTACAATTATGAGGACGCTGTACTTCTTAACGAGCGCCTTGTAAGAGAAGATGTATTCACATCAGTTCATATAGAAGAATACGAGATCGAGTGCCGCGATACTAAGCTCGGACCTGAGGAGATCACTCGTGATATTCCCAACGTAGGTGACGATGCTCTTGCAAACCTCGATGAAAATGGTATCATCCGCATTGGTTCTGAAGTAAACTCCGGCGATATTCTCGTCGGCAAGGTAACGCCGAAGGGCGAGACCGAGCTTACCGCAGAGGAAAGACTTCTCCGTGCTATCTTCGGTGAAAAGGCAAGAGAGGTGCGTGATAACTCTCTTAAGGTGCCTCACGGTGAGTCGGGCGTTATCGTTGATGTAAAGGTATTCACAAGAGACAACTGCGACGAGCTCTCGGCAGGTGTAAATATGCGTGTTATCTGCTATATCGCTCAGAAGCGTAAAATCACTGTCGGCGATAAGATGGCAGGCCGTCATGGTAACAAGGGCGTTGTTTCGCGTATACTTCCTGAGGAGGATATGCCTTTCCTTCCAGATGGTACTCCGCTCGATATCGTGCTGAACCCTCTCGGCGTTCCTTCACGAATGAATATCGGACAGGTTCTTGAAGTACACCTTGGTATGGCTTGTAAGGCACTGGGCTGGCACATTATGACGCCTGTATTCGATGGTGCTCATGAGGACGATATCCGTGAATGCTTCAGAATGGCTAACGAACACGCCAAGGAGCACAAGGACGATATGTTCGAGCTCAAGGCTATGGATAAAGTTATCAATCCCAATGCTCTGGAATTCACAGAGGATTGTAAGTTTACTCTTTACGACGGACGTACAGGTGAAAAGTTCGATAACCGTGTAACTGTGGGCTATATGTACTACCTCAAGCTCCACCACCTTGTTGACGATAAGATCCACGCACGTTCTGTCGGTCCTTATGCTCTCGTTACACAACAGCCTCTGGGCGGTAAAGCTCAGTTCGGCGGTCAGCGTTTCGGAGAGATGGAAGTTTGGGCTCTCGAGGCTTATGGTGCTGCATACACCCTCCAGGAGATTCTTACTGTTAAGTCAGACGATACTATCGGACGTGTCAATACCTACGAGGCTATCGTTAAGGGTCAAAACGTACCTACTCCGGGTATACCTGAATCCTTCAAGGTACTTATCAAGGAAATGCAGTCTCTCTGTCTCGACGTTAAGGTGCTTGACGAGAATCAGGAGGAGATTGACCTTACTCAGAACTTTGATGACGATGATCCGATGCCTTCACGTTCCTACGACGACGAGGATACACTTGACAATTCGGACTTCTCCGAAAGCGAGCTTGGCGACGCAGGCTTCGGTGTTGAAGGTGAGGACGAGGACAGCGAAGACGGTGATCTTGATCTTCTCGGCGGCGAAGACGACTTCAACTTCGACGAGGACGACGAAATGGACCTCGATTCCGACGATGCAGACGTTCTTGATCTGGACGACGACAATGAGGAATTCGATTTCGACAGCGAGGACTAATCAAAGGAACACGAACTAAGGATAGCGGATACGAAATAATGACCGCGGCGATGTATACGGCTCGTCCTTATACATACCGCGATCAGCAGTTCCGAATTAAGGATTCCGAATTAATATTTTAGGAGGTAGCAGTTTGGAATTTACAACTTTTGAATCAATAAAGATAGGTCTTGCTTCGCCGGAACAGATTAGAAGCTGGTCACACGGCGCAGTTGAAAGACCTGAAACTATAAATTACAGAACCCAGAAGCCCGAGCGTGACGGTCTTTTCTGTGAAAGGATCTTCGGACCTACAAAGGACTGGGAGTGCCACTGCGGAAAATTCAAGAAGATACGCTTCAAGGGTAAGATTTGTGACCGCTGCGGCGTTGAGGTAACAAGAGCAAGAGTAAGAAGAGAGAGAATGGGTCACATCGAGCTGGCTGCTCCTGTTTCTCATATATGGTACTTTAAGGGCACTCCGTCCCGTATAGGACAGGTGCTTGAGGTATCTCAGAAGAGACTGGAGGAGGTTCTTTATTTCACAAAGTATATAGTTACCGATCCCGGCAATACAGAGCTGATCAAGAAGCAGCTCCTCTCCGAGAAGGAGTACCTCTCCTACCTTGAAAAGTACGGTGATGACTTCAAGGCAGAAATGGGTGCTGAGGCTATAAGGAAGCTCCTCAACGAGTATGACCCTGCAAGATATGACACTCACAAGCAGAGACTTGTGGAAATGGGCAAGGTATCTCTTGGCGGCAAAAAGCTTGAGTGCTTCAACAAGCCTACAGAGTGTGAGTGCGAGGAATGCCAGAAGTTCAGGGAACTGGAGGATATCGACTGGAGAAACAATCTTGAGATTGTTGCAGATGACCTCAAGGCTGAGCTGGTGGGTCTCCCCGGTGGACAGAAGAAGGTAAAGCTTCTTAAGAGATTGCAGATAATAGAGGCATTCCGCCTCTCCGGCAACAAACCTGAGTGGATGATACTCAGCGTTGTTCCTGTTATACCACCCGATATCCGTCCTATGATAATGCTGGACGGTGGACGTTACGCTACATCAGACCTTAATGACCTTTACAGAAGAGTTATCAACAGAAACAATCGTCTGAAGAGAATGCTCGAGCTTGATGCTCCCGACATTATCGTAAGGAACGAGAAGCGTATGCTTCAGGAAGCTGTTGATGCTCTCATAGATAACGGCAGACACGGCAGACCTGTTACAGGTCCAAGCAACCGTGCTCTCAAGTCCCTTTCCGATATGCTCAAGGGTAAGCAGGGACGTTTCCGTCAGAACCTTCTTGGTAAGCGTGTTGACTACTCCGGACGTTCGGTTATCGTAGTAGGACCTGAACTAAAAATGTATCAGTGCGGTCTTCCTAAGGAAATGGCACTCGAACTCTTCAAGCCATTCGTATTGAAGAGACTCGTTGACAAAAAGGCTATAGCCAATATAAAGAGCGCAAGAAAGCTCATAGACCGTGCAGACAACAAGGTATGGGATGCTCTTGAGGACGTTATCAAGGATCACCCTGTTATGCTGAACCGTGCTCCCACGCTTCACAGACTGGGTATCCAGGCATTCGAGCCTATTCTCGTTGAGGGTCGTGCTATCAAGCTTCACCCCCTCGTATGCTCTGCCTTCAACGCTGACTTCGACGGTGACCAGATGGCTGTACATCTTCCTCTTTCTGCAGAGGCTCAGGCTGAGGCAAGATTCCTTATGCTTGCTGCAAACAATCTGCTGAAGCCTTCAGACGGTAAGCCTGTTGCTGTTCCTTCACAGGATATGGTACTTGGTTCATACTATCTGACAATGGATAAGCCAGGCGAACCCGGCGAGGGCAAGGTGTTCCGTGATGTGAACGAGGCTCTCATGGCTTACAATGAGCATGATGTATCTCTTCATGCAAACATCAAGGTAAAGATAACAAAGGATATCGGCGACAAGAAGGTATCCAAGATCATCGACGCTACAGTCGGCAGACTTATCTTCAACGAGAATATCCCTCAGAACCTCGGATACGTTGACAGAACGAACTCTGACAAGCAGTTTGATCTTGAAGTTGCTTTCCTCGTTGGAAAGAAGCAGCTTTCTGACATCATTGAGCGCTGCATAAAGATACATGGAACAACAACAACATCAGAGGTACTTGACCGTATCAAGGCTCTCGGCTATAAATATTCAACAAGAGCAGCTCTTACGGTTGCTGTCTGCGACGCTACTATACCTCCTCAGAAGAAGGATATACTTGCAAGTGCAGACGCAGAGGTAGAGCAGATCACAACAGAATATGAGTACGGATATATCTCCGCTCAGGAAAAGACAAAGAAGATCATCGCTCTTTGGACAAATACCACAGACGATGTTACAAAGGCTCTTAAATCCAACTTTGACAAGTACAATCCTATTTGGATGATGGCTGACTCGGGTGCCCGTGGATCTATATCACAGATTCGTCAGCTGGCTGGTATGCGTGGACTTATCGCCAATACTTCCGGTACCGTTATCGAGATTCCGATTAGAGCTAACTACCGTGAAGGTCTTAACATTTTGGAGTACTTCATCGCTTCAAGAGGTGCGAGAAAGGGTCTTGCAGATACCGCTCTTCGTACCGCTGACTCGGGATATCTTACCCGTCGTCTCGTTGATGTATCTCAGGACGTTATCATCCGTGAGGAGGATTGCGGAACCACAGAGGGCATTGAGGTATTCGAAATCAAGAACGGCAACGAGATCGTTGAGCCATTTGACGAGCGTCTTGTTGGTAGATTCCTTGCAGAGGATCTTAGAGACGAGTCCGGTGAGCTCGTGGTATCGCGCAATAAGCTTATTAATGACGCAGACGCAAAGAAGATAATCGACTCGGGCATAGAAAGGATAAAGATCCGCTCTGTTCTTACCTGTAAGTCGAGGACCGGCGTATGCGCTAAGTGCTACGGCGCTAATCTTGCTAACAACAATATGGTATCAGTTGGTGAGGCTGTTGGTATCATCGCTGCTCAGTCTATCGGTGAGCCTGGTACACAGCTTACCATGAGAACCTTCCATACCGGTGGTGTTGCTTCTGCCGACGCTGAAGATATCACACAGGGTCTTCCCCGTGTTGAGGAACTCTTCGAGAGCAGACGCCCCAAGGGTGCGGCTATCCTTTCCAGACTTTCAGGAAAGGTGCACATTGAAGAGATCAAGACCACAAGAAATATCATTGTTACCAATGAAGAGACAGGTGATGCTGAAAGCTATATGATTCCATATAACCTCAAGATCAGAGTTCAGGAGAACGAAGAGATTGAGAAGGGAACACGTCTTACAGAGGGTAACATCTATCCTGCCGATATTCTCAATATTCTTGGAACACAGGCTGTTCAGAACTACATCATAAATGAAGTTCAGAAGGTTTACCGTTTACAGGGTGTTGATATCAACGATAAGCATATCGAAGTTATAGTACGTCAGATGCTCCGCAAGATCAAGGTAGAGGAGACAGGCAGCAGCTATCTGCTTCCCGGTACTCTCGTTGACAGCAAGGAGATCGATGCTATCAATGAGGAGCTTCAGGCTCGTATCGATGCAGGCGAATACGATGTACAGCTTGTACAGACAAGTCCTGTGCTTCAGGGTATCACAAAGGCTTCATCCAATTCGGACAGCTTTATGTCTGCAGCTTCCTTCCAGGAGACCACAAAGGCTCTTACAGACGCTGCTATCAGAGGAAAGAGCGACCGTCTTCTCGGACTTAAGGAGAATGTTATTATCGGTAAGCTCATACCCGCTGGTACAGGTATGGAGTGTTACAGAAACGTTGAGGTCGTTAAGAATGAGGGCTACGGCGAGCATAACGCAGCTGCTCCCATTACAAATCAGATATAAGCTCAAAGCTCCCGGAGATTGTTCTTCGGGAGCTTTTATTAGGTTAAAACAGATGAAAACACCTTTATCAATAATACGAAAATACGTCAAATTTCCACTGCACCAATAACGTAGCCTAAATATTCAGAACTGCGTTATTTTTTTCTTTCTGGTTCATACATAAAAAAACACATATATTTTTCGGATTCTATTAACTGACAATCGAAGAAATGTAACGAATAGGATAAGACAGACAGGAGAGTTTATTTCTTAGGCTCTCCTTTATTGAAAATAATGGAAACATCGATGATACGGGATTCTATTCACATCTTCATAAAAAAGCAGCCATTCTCTATATGTCACCGAAAGATTAGTGTTATTTTCACTTACCCATTTTTTAATATCTTTTCCAAGCATTGCAGGTTTGAACCATGAAGTGTTTTCCCTTATTCATTTGCTACCTTTTCGCATAACTCAGTTAGTTTTTTGATTCCTTTGGTTATACTGTGATTAGGAATTACCGGAATATA
>NZ_JAGCFH010000167.1 GCF_017650195.1 Ruminococcus sp.
GTGGCTGCTGTAGTAGTCACAGTTGTGGGCTTAGTGGTAGTTGCAACCGTAGTTGTTGTAGTTATGGGCTTAGCAGTGGTAGTAGCTGCCTTTGTTGTTGTAGTTGTGGGCTTTGCGGTAGTAGTAGCTGTTTTTGTTGTTGTTGTAGTTGTTGGTTTTGCAGTAGTAGTTGCTGTCTGAGATGGTAATTCCTTGATGTTTGCGTCTGCATCGGCGTCGCCCGATGAGAATTCATCGTCTTCGTCTGACGGGAGAGTTACTGTTCCCATTGCATCGGTGCCGAGAACCTTCTTTATGGTTTCCTGATCTGGGAGCTCATCGTGCTGAGTGTAATATAGGAAACAGAAAAGGCCTCTCATTGCCTGAGCAGAATCATGATTTCCGGAGGCGAAAATATGGCTTACAAAATTATTCTTATTTCCAAATTTCTCGTTATAGTAGTCTGTATACTTGTATGCTCCGTAATTTGCTTCTGTGTGGCTGCAGGTGAATAATAGGTGGGGATTCTGTTCCGCAGTCGCAAATCCGAGATCTGTAACGTCAGCATCGGAGAGTGCCCAGCCTCTGACCTGTCCCACCTTCTCGTCATAGAACAGATACTGCTGCGCAGTGCTGAGTACACCTACATTTGGGAACTTGTCCCTGAACTTACTGCCTGCGTACAGAGCGGCTGCTCCACCCATGGAGAAGCCGGAAACTGAAAAGTCCTTTGTCGTATCTATACGGTCGCAGAGGCTTCCGTCCTCTATTTTTTTGAGAAGACCGTGGAACTCGTTGCGTACGAAAACGCGGAAGTCCTCGTTCTGGTTATTATAGCGGCTTGTCTTTTCGATATACGGCGATACAAATATTACTGGGGAAAGATAGCCTCCCTCGACCCATGAATTCATTTTTTTCATTATGAGGTTTGAAAGTCCTTCGCTGGGAGTTCCGATGCCGTGAAAGAAAACTACCACGGGCAGTTTTTCCTCACCTTCGGGAGCCATTACAAAGCCGTAATTTGTGCTACCCTTCTCGCCGTAAAGGGTCTTGGTATAATTCACTGTGATTCCGGCTTTTACCCTGGCAAAGTTTATGCCTTTTGGTATGGTAATGAGCAGTAATGCTGCAACAGCTACGGCAGCAAGCTTTAAAAATAGTTTTTTCATGATTCGTCCTCCTTTTTATTATATCGTTGTGCTGTGAAAACAGAGTTATACGCCGGCAACTTTTGAAAAACTGGAATTTTCGGATACGTCCCGGCAAAGAGCATTTCGAATCGCTGAGAATGCGTCACCGGCTGAACAAAACTATTATAACACCATTATATCACAAGGGATAATAAAGAGCAAGCCCCCTTTGTTCATAATTTCTTCAAAATTGTTGTAAAAAGCAGTTCCATATGTATTTACGAAAGCTACCGGTCCTGTAAATACAGGGTGATCACCTTAAATCTATTTGTCTTAACATACAAAAATCAACTTTATGCTTTGTATGAAATTCCAATTTTTCTTTTCGCTTTGTAAACTTTTATTATATTACATTGAAGAGGTAGGTTATAAATGATAAAATTAATTTGAGAATGGGGAGGTGAGATCATGTTTCAATATTTTATTTATTATGCGTCGTCAAATATAGTAGGCGTTATTATTTTTGGTATAATGCTTGCGCATGACAGAATGAGTATAGATAAACAGGAAAAGCAGCTGAAATATGATCACACCTTGATTGCATTCATGCTGTACTTTTTATCCGACGCTGTATGGTCGGGAGTGGACGCAAAAATATTTTCTGTGAATAAATTTACGGTACTGGGCACTGACTTTTTGAATTATGTCATAATGACAGCCATAACGTATACATGGCTTAGATATGTAATGGCGGTGGAGCAGATACCTAACAGTAACAAGCCGGCTATTCGTCACTGAGTTACCTTAGCAAGATACCTGCGAACCTTCTGAAAATAGACAAATCCTTTGTCGGCAAGATAAATGCTAATGAGTCATCGAAGCAGTATGTTGCGGCGATGATATCAATGGGACATATCATAGGACTTGCGTTATACCTGAGGGCGTTGAGGAAGCGGAACAGCTTGAAGCTCTCATGAGTATAGGCTGCGATTATGTGCATGGCTTTATATGGGGACGTCCGATGTCGGCGGAGGAAGCCGAAAAGCTAATGATCGGCATGAACTAAGATATACGTTAATACTCATATAATGTTTTACGAAAATATAAAGGAATGATAATAAAAATGTTATTATCCGAAAGAAGGAAGTTTTATGGATTTTCAGAAATTAATTGACAGTTTTAGTTCTATGGCGTGTGTCGTTTCGGTTGAAAGAAAGAACGGTGGAGAATACGGAGATACACGTCTTGTTGCTGGAAACAAACTGTTTATTGATATGGCTGAGCATCCTGCTTATATTACCAATCCGGATGCATCACCGAGAAAGTTTGTCCCGAACAGTCTGTACGATGTCTATCTTCCGAAAGCTCCGGATTTTGAAAGTATGTGCTATCGCTCTGCTGTTCTGAAAAAAACAGTACATACGTATATACACCCGAATATGACCAATCTATGGTTTGTTCTGTATACGATCCCTCTGGATTACGCTGAGGGAGATATATCATACTGTATATATTCTACGGAACAATGCAGTATCAATGATATCGAGCTTGCCCCGTCAGGTTCTCAGGGAATCGCAAACGATGTGCTTAAGACCTGTATAAGGCTGCGCGGTGCCAGTGATTTCAGGAAGGCTATGAACGAGGTCATAGATGATATACGTAATATCTGTGACGCTTCTGTATGCACGCTTATGCTAATGAATCTGGATCAAGGAAGCTGTTCTATACTTGCTTCAAGCAGAAAGAAAAATAGCGGCGTAAGAACAATATCAGATTATGACAATATTTATGATATTGCTGTTTCATGGATAGATACGATAAGCGAGGGCGACTGTGTTATTATAAGTAACGATAAGGATATGGAATATCTTAGGAATGCAAATTATATGTGGTATAAAGCCATTGTGGAATTAGGCGTCAGCAGCATTGTCCTGTTCCCACTCAGACACAATAAGGAGCTACTGGGATATATATGGGCTTCAAATTTTGATACTGAAAACTCCCGTCGTATCAAGGATACGCTGGAGCTTACAACGTTCTTCCTGTCATCCGAGATAGCA
>NZ_JAGCFH010000168.1 GCF_017650195.1 Ruminococcus sp.
AGGGGCTGTAAAAAAACAGCCCCTTCGTTTTTATTTGACTTTGCGATATTTCTGGTTCTTGCTGTTCGGCTTATCAGGAATAGTTCTCTCGATTATTCCCTTCTCCAATGCAGGTGCAAGATAATTCTTGCGGAAGGTAGGACGATGAGAGAGTCCGAGTCCGTTCATAATATCAGCAGCCGACATCTCCTTGTCACCCAGAATTTTTATTAATCTGCTAATGTTATCATCTTGGTCGGTATCTTGGTCGCCGACTTGGTCGGTCGAGCGACTAACATTTTCCATATCCTTTAAAGTAGAGTATATTATATCAAGCATCAGCTCAACAAATACTGCGCTGTCTGTACTTTTATCAGCTTTACCTAAAGCGTTATAGTATTCAGCTTGCCTTGAGCGTATCAGTTCTTCGATTGGCAGCCAATAGAAAAGCTCCTTCCACTGTCCGAGCAGCAGACTGTGCCACATTCTGCCCATACGTCCGTTACCGTCAGCAAATGGATGAATAAACTCAAATTCATAATGGAAAACAGCACTTTTTATAAGAGGATGTACTTCAGAGGTCTTATACCATTCAAAAAGGTCGGCTATCAGTTTCGGAACAAGATCAGCGGGCGGCGCCATATGAATAAGCTGCTCGCCGTCGAAAATACCAACGCCCTTTGAACGAAATCTGCCGTTTTCAGGAACAAGTCCTTTCATCATAAGACGATGAGCCGATAACAGATCCTCAACAGAATTAGGATCAAGTTTCAACATAAGCTCATATGCTTCATAGGCGTTCTTGACTTCCTGTATCTCATTAGGGTTGCCAAGGACACGTTTGCCGTCAATAATAGCCGTGACCTGATCTATAGTCAACGAATTGTGTTCGATTGCAAGAGAGGAATGTATTGTTCTTATGCGGTTTTCTCTTCTCAGATGCGGATTTATGTTGCCCTGATGCTGTATCGTTATCTTACCGATTTGTTCGCTTATGTCAGCAATAAGAGCTACTATCCTGTCTGTAACAGTAAACGGCGGTCTGTAATCAGCCATATTAACCTCCCTGCATAAAATGAATCTATAATAGTATTATACCATAGAATAGATAATTAATCAAGTTTTTTAGTTGGGGGAAAGTGCGAAATTTCTGTAAAACTCATATTTTTGTAATAGAATTGATTTATGAGAGCTGAGATGGTATAATAGTTGAAAAAACACGGAGGTAAGCCTTTATGGAAGAACTAAATAAATTAGATTCAACCTGCGGAATAAGTGATGACGAGTTGACAAGGCGCTTTATAGAAGCGGTCAGAATAGATGACGAGATACGCCGTATCAAAGGGCTCCCTGTTTCAAGATATGATCATGATAAGAATATGCCATATATTGAGTATCCTGACGAAAGGAGAGTATATAATGAGTAATTCTAAAAGTATCAAAGGAGAAATCCTATGCCAAAAGTTGTAAATATAAATGGTATGTCTGTTACCGTATTTGATAATTCTGAAAAAGAAGCGTATCTTTCACAGGACGATATAGATATGGATATAAGAGCTAAGGCTGCTGTTAAGGCAGCACTGAATAAGGCGAAGATTTGCGGAAAGCCCATTGCCCGTTATGATATTGTCACTAAAAAAGCATTTATTGAATATACGGACGGAACGATAAAGTATGTTGAATAATTCTAATTCTTCTCATCAGATATGACTAACCTGTTATATGAATATATAACAATAATTATGCTGAAATAATGAAAACAGCCGGACAGTCAACCAGACGAATAATTCGCCTCATTCACCGTCACGGCTGGAGATTTATCGTATGACACGCAATGCGCTGAATGTGTGACTATTATCAATATATGGGGCATGAGAGCATTGAGACTACTCGCATTTATCTCCGTAAGACAGCCACGGAACAGCGTGAGATCGTAGACAATATTATTGATTGGTAAAAAGATAGCGGTCAACCTACACAGGGGGACCGCTATACTATTTCCAGTTATTATTTTAAAAGTTCCTTGTACAGTGATTCTTTTAGTTCTCGATTATTCATCAACCCACTGCATCTCATTTTCGATTTCCCAAAATGTTTTTCCATCCCAGATAGGTGCTTCTTCAAAAGCAAGAATACAGTCAGAAGCAAAAGCTTTTTTAGTTGAAAATATCGTTTCGTCTGTTGTAAGATTGTATACTTCAAGACTGACACATTCTGTATTTCCATCGGGGAATAACTTAGTCTGACAACCATTGAAGAAAAATTTCTCACCATTGTAGATTACATAATGATCTTCATAATGGAGTTTTTCGATGAAATCTCTTGCATTTCCGTCAATCATTATACCACTTCCTTCCTACAAGATACTTTTCATACTTTTTAAACGTTTCATGGTCTAAATAAGCAGCATCAGTTCGCTTGAGGTTACGATCATAGTAGTGAATATGCAGTACGGGTTTACGATTTCCTGTTAAATCTGGCTCAGGGTGATAGGCTATCTCTGCTGTGAGATAGTGCTCATTATCGTATACCCTCATCATATTTAATGTTCCGTCCTTATGTAATTTAACATATACATTACTCGAATGCGCTTCAACCGGTAGATCATGTAAACCAGTTTCAGGTTTCCCGAATAAAACCTTTGCATCATCTACATATCCTACAGTTTCATAGGTATATGGAACATTATTTCCTGCTGCGTATGTACCTCTGCCGCCCATTTCAGCGCACCACCTTCCTTGATGCACGATAGTCAACGGGAATAATATTACCTTCCATTTCCTTGAAAGGCTCGCCTAAGCAGATAATAGCACTCGGCTCAACTGTTTCAATCATTTTGTTATATCCACGAAGGAAAAGTTTCTTCTCATGCTTGCATCCAATCATGCCAACAGCCACAACACAGCCTTTTTCAACTCCGTCATTGCAAAAAGAGTAACTTCTGCTGTCACTCCATGTCATAGTAGGAACTACTTTCAACCCCATACTCTGCCAGTATGCACCTACCCAATGACTATGAGCAACACTTTCAAGCTGTCTCCAATAATTCATATCGTAATAGGTTGAATAATCAGGTGTAAGCAGATATGCATACTGCGAGAGCTTCTCAATACTTCTTTCGGGATTGTTATAAATTCCCGTAAACCGATAATCATCAATAAAGAAATGAACTCCGCAAGCAGTGTTTTCAGGTTTATCGTTCTGCCTTGTGTCTGAATATGCGATAAGACAAACGTTATCAATAGGTATATCCTGTTTTTTTATGAGTGGGATATCCCACTTTCCAGATACAGTGAAATTGTTTCTCATAAATAGAGAATTACTTCTCATTTCTAAAGAAGTCATAGCTTCTCCTTTCTGTCGATTAAATCGACGGTCAATATTATTTGTATGGTTTGCTTATTGACAAAAAAGATCAGCTATGTTATAATTGTGCTTGCAAAGTTGTGTACAATTGTACATAGCTGGAAACGCATAGGCTGATACTGCGCCAACAGTATCAAACGCCTGTGCGTTTTTTCTTGTCATAGTAAGTGTCCATCGGAATCACCCTACCTTTCGATATAATCATCATTTCTTTTTATCCTGCTTGACTCTGTAATCGGCTGACTGTTTAGTTACGTGGTATTTTTCCACAATCGCCTTTGATGTCATTCCCTTTGAAGCATCATAAGGGATCATGACTTCACCTGTCAAAGCCTTTGCCTGCCATTCTACGCTTCTGAAAGGCTCAATCTCATCGTCTCCGAATGCACGGGTAGATACTGGCGTAAAGCCTATCCAAAAGAGAAGCACATGACAAATCTCATGACAGATAAAACAAAGAAAAGCATAGTTATCATCACAGCAAGCACCGTTATAGACAGTTTCCTTGATCTGTATCACAAAACCGCCTTCTGGTTTAGGAAAACACTGTGCAAAGACGTTGGCAGGCAAATCGCCATCATCAACGATCTCATAATTTGTATCGTCAACAACATCCGGCAGCTTTTCTAAAGCCTGAAGGACAGGAAATGGCTCATCATCAGACTCGCAGCCGAAAATTGCTCTAACAATCTTACTGAACCGTCTTAACGTTGCTCTACTTGTAGGTTTAGTAATATAATCCATTAGTCGTTGTTGCTCCTTTTCAAAAGTTCTAAGATTTTCTGAGCCGTATTCTCGTCGATCTCCCCGAAAGAACGTGCAAATTGCAGAGCAGCATCACGCTGATAAGCAGAAGATCCCGATAAATTCAGCTTTATCTGTGTTTTGGAGTTTTCGATAGCATCTCTGAGTTCAATCTGTTCCTCATCTGTTAGAGCATAATGCTCAACAATAACAGTGAACCACTCTGCTGGAACATTCTTTTTTCCGTTCTCAACAGCAGATAGGAATGGTGTTGAGACACCGAGCAGTTTAGCAACATCGCCCATAACCTCGTGGTGTTTCACTCTCAATATACGCATAAATTCGCCAAACTTCGTATAAGCCATAGTGACACCTCCTTCTTTACCAAGTATTATATCACAAGCATCACCAATTGTCAAGTATTTTTCTTAATCTTTTTTAGGTTAACTAAACATTGTGCCATCGGGCATACTCTCGCTTTTGAGAGTATGCCCGATTCTTATAGCTTATCGCAGTATTTCATGAGTTCTTCTATCTTGGCTACAATACGCTTCTGCTCAGCAAGCGGAGGTAGCGGAATGAAAACAGTTTTGTACTTATCTTGTGATACATTGACTTGTTGCTTGTCCATACCTGACATCAATCCTATAATCTGCTCTCTAATTTTAGGGGAGTTGAGGACTGTGACGATATAATCTTTATCAAACAGTTCATCGGACATGTTGATTCTGATTGTTTTATCGGAAAGTATAAGGTTGTAGTGGATGTCTTTAACAACACAAAGGCAATATCACCAAGTCCACATACACAAGCTACAAAAGGTACATGGACGTACATATGATACCGTTCTTCAAGGAGATGAACATCAAGGTCAAGGATATAACCGGCGATGAAATAAACGAATACTATGCTTATCTCAGGAGCAAAGGCCTCAAAGGAACGAGCTGTCAGCGACACCACTCCCTCATACACCTTGCATTCAAGTCAGCGATGAAAAGACGTATCAGTCCCACAAATCCTGTGGATCAGGCTGACCGTCCGAAGTCGGTTCAGTTCATCGGCAGCTACTATAACGCTGAGGAAATAAAACAGCTCATCGACTGTACAAAGAACGATCCGCTGCACATCGTTATCATTATAGCTGCCTACTACGGACTGCGCCGCAGCGAGGTCATCGGACTGAAATGGTCAGCGGTGAACTTCGTATGCAAGACAATAAGTATCAAGCACAAGGTGCTTCAGGACGAGGACGGAGTTACAGGCTACGATATTATGAAAACGAAATCATCGTACAGAACGCTTCCGCTGATACCGATAGTCGAACAGGCACTGCTCGCCGAGCGTGACAAGCAGGTTGAAATGAAGAAGGCTTTCGGCAGAGGTTATTGCAAAAAGTATGAGGATTACATCTGCGTGGACGCTGTGGGAGAGCTGATACGTCCCAACTATGTATCAGACCACTTCGCAATCGTTCTCCGCAGAAACGGTCTGAGAAAAATACGATTCCACGATCTGCGTCACAGCTGTGCAAGCTTACTACTCGCAAACGGTGTGCAGATGAAATTGATACAGGAATGGCTCGGTCACAGCGACATAAGTACAACGAGCAATGTGTACAGCCATGTAGACAGCGAAAGCAAGAAGTTGAGTGTCGAGGCAATAGCAAGAGCACTGGAAGCGTAAAGTAAAAGCCTCTGAACGGATATGTTCAGAGGCTCATACATAAAAACTTGGCGCAGTGGGTGGGATTCGAACCCACGTCCCTCAAGGGGCATCATGATTTCGAGTCATGTCCGTTATGACCACTTCGATACCACTGCGTATTTAATTTAACAATAAAACTGCGAGACAGCCAATTTGAAATGCAAATACGAACACGGCTGAAACCACGCAGAACAGGGATAAATCAAAGTGCGGCAAGCTCAAAACCGACTATGTTTCGAGTCATGTCCGTTATGACCACTTCGATACCACTGCATAAAATCACTATAATATTATATCACACTGAAGTATCAAAATCAAGTATTTTTGTAAAAAAATAATATTATAACAAAAAAGAGCAGGAGTTCAACTCCCCCCCTGCTCTGATTTTATTTTGTAAGAAGATACATCCTACCGCTGAAAGGAGGTATATCCATATCTAGAGTTTCGCTGGAATAAGTATATTTCGTTCCGCCGTTGGGAGTGGCACCGCTGTACAGCTGATTGTCGGAATCAAGCAGCAGTTGTACCGAACAGCCTGCTCCGAGCCTTAGGGAATAACCAAACTGATACCAGTCGGAAAAATTGAAGACTGCAAGTATATCACCATTTTCTGATTTTCTACGCATTGCATAGATGCACCGATCCGTACAGTTGCAATCCTCCCAGACAAAATTTGTGGTATCATTATCATAATGCAGCGCGTCGTATTTAAGGTATATGTGATTTAGAATCTTTATGTACTCGCGGAAGGAATCATGTAGAGGGTATTTCAGCATATCCCAGTCCTGCTGGCGTTTTTCGTCCCATTCGCGGAGCTGTGCGAACTCGCTTCCCATAAAGTTCAGCTTTTTACCTGGGTGGGCTGTCATATACATATACAAAGCCCTTGCCTGCGGGAACTTATCCTCATACCTGCCGTTCATCTTCTGCGCAACGGTTGCTTTTCCGTGAACTACCTCGTCATGTGAAAGGGGAAGTATGAACCTCTCGTTATAGAAATATAGCATGGAAAATGTAAGCTTGTGATAGTCACGGGAGCGATACATAGGAGCCGTCCGGAAATAATCGAGAGTATCATGCATCCAGCCCAGATCCCACTTGTAATCAAAGCCCAGGCCGCCCTCCATTACGGAAGCCGTTACTCTCGGGTATGCAGAGGAGTCCTCTGCGGCGATTATTGCCGACGGGTGACGAAATTTCAGACCGCTGTTCATAGTTCTGATAAACTCCAACGCGTTGCTGTTCTCACCGCGACTTTCATCGCCGTTCCAGTATATCATATTGCGTATCGCGTCCATACGGAGCCCGTCGAAATGATAAACACTGAGCCAGTAATCAGCAGCGGACTGTATGAATGTTCTCACCTCTCCTTTTGAATGGTTAAAATTGCGGCTTCCCCATTCGTTATAGCCTATATCGTCACTGGGATACTCATATAGCTTTGTGCCGTCGTACTCCGTAAGCGCGTAATGATCAACTGCAAAATGCACAGGAACAAAGTCTACGATAACACCTATCCCCCTTTTGTGGCACTTATCCACGAGCTCCATTAGTTCTGCTGGAGTACCATAACGTGATGTGGGCGCAAAGAAGCCCGTACACTGATATCCCCACGATTCATCGCAGGGATGCTCGCTGAGTGGCATTAGCTCAATATAATTATAGCCGTACTCGCAGACATAGTCTATAAGCACATCAGCTAACTCGGAATAACTGTACCACCCTTCACTTTCCTCGTCAGAGCGCCTTTTCCACGAGCCTAAGTGAACTTCATATATATTCATTGGCTTGTCACGGCAGTCAGTGCGTTTTTCCAGCCATTCTCCGTCCAAAAAGCTATAGTTCCTGATATCTCGGATAACAGAGCAGGTACCGGGACGTACCTCCATTCCGAAGCCGTATGGGTCGCAGTGGTCGATAAATCCACCTTTTTTGTCGTAGATACGGTACTTGTAGCGCATACCCTCCTCTGCTTCAACGACAGCGAGCTCGTAAAACCTGCCGTCATTCACTGGCTTCATCGGGAGTTCCTTCCAGTCAGAAAAATCGCCTATCAAGGAAACCTTTTCCGCGTTGGGCGCGTAGGTACGAAAGACCGTTCCGTTTTTTCCTGTATGGGCTCCGAGATAGTTGTAGGCTTCAAACTCATCTCCACGGTAGAATTTCATTATGTCCATAGCATCGCCACCATCTTTTTTTACTGATTATAGCATATTATTGCAAAAATAGCAAGGAATACGCAGAAAAATCCGGCACATACGACGAATTCTCAAAATGCTCAGTTGACACAGAAAAATTTTTCATGCACTGTGATAAAAGACTTGACTTTTTGCGCAATATGTGATAAAATATTTTTGTTATTCAAATACAAATTGTATAAAACGCCTGTTGTTATACGGGGAATATATGATAAGCATTTTATACGCAGTACGCCAATTATCATACGCAATGCAGTTTTACTGCTTGCAAATTGAAAAGGAGATGTAATAATGAAAAACAAGCTAATTAAGAAAATCACAGCAGCAGCAATGGCTTTTTCCCTTGTAGGAGGAGCTGTAAGTGTTCCTGTTGATGATAAAACTATATTTACAGCTAAAGCCGAAAATGATCTTGATAACAAACTTGTTACACCGGAGAAAGAACCTACAGCAACTTATGATGCAGAAAGAAACATTCTTACGATCAGCGGAAATGTTGACCGTTCAACATTTGGCGGCTACGTAAACTACAATGATTTAACAATTATTGCTGACAGTGAAACAGTCCTGCCTGAAGACAGTTCCGGTTTATTCATGTGGTTTTCTGCAAAGACTATTGATCTTTCAAATGCTGATACAAGTAATGTAAAAGATATGAACAATATGTTTCAAGGCTGTCAAAACCTTCAATCAGTTGATCTCGGCTATTTAAATACAAACAACGTCACAGATATGCATGAGATGTTTTCTGGTTGTAATAACCTTGAATCAATTGATATGACCGACTTTGATACATCAAATGTCGAAAGAATGGACAGTATGTTTTTTTGTTGCAGCAGCCTCAAATCACTTGACCTCGGAAGTTTTGACACAGCAAATGTTACGAGTATGGCTTTTAT
>NZ_JAGCFH010000169.1 GCF_017650195.1 Ruminococcus sp.
ATGTTCGGATTTTGTATTCCCTGACTTCCGTCAGTCTGATATTGAGTATCTTGGAGATAGATACGTCAGATCTGACAGATATATGGCTCTAACCTCTGCGGCAAACCTCATGTATGACAAGGCTATGAATAACGGTTCAAGAATGTTCCTTGAGGTGAATGCTGCGGATTTACTAAGAGGTAAAAATGACATTGTACAGCCGATGCTGCTAAAGGTCAATACGGTAATACTAAATATAGACCTTGACGCTATCAGCTACGGCGTATATACTTCAGATACAGTATATGAGTTCAACGGAACTCCCGCTGAAAATGTAAAGAAAATGCTTGATCTTGTAGGAGAAGAACTCGACGAATTCAATGTTGTTGTACGTGTATCTGGTTCAGCGGCAGGTGTACAGGAATTGCTTGATGCAAAGGATGAGATAGTCGAATGCGGATATGATTCGTATGTAATCGGCTGAAAATAATTCCCGGTCAGTGACCGGAGAACGGAGTTTTTTATGGCAGAAAATTTTAAGGTGTCACTTCAGCGCGTCATTGATGAATTCAAGCTTGAGACTATATATATACACAAGGACGCCAGCGAGGTCATGATTGACGAGAATGATGTAAATCGTCCCGGATTACAGCTCATGGGATTTTATGAGTATTTCAATCCGGAACGCATACAGATAATCGGCAAAATGGAGTTTGCATATCTCTCGACCATTGACGAAAAAACCAGGAAGGAGCGCCTTCAACTCCTTTTCGCTCAGAGGATACCAGCTCTTATAATCACAAGAGAGCTTCCGTATTTTGCGGAAATGTTAGAACTTGCCAAAGAATACGAGGTTCCTCTACTGAGAAGCAAGGAAAGCACATCCAATTTTATGTCTGGTCTTATTGCTTATCTCAATCTCAATCTTGCACCGAGAGTGACAAGACACGGCGTACTTATTGAAATATACGGCGAAGGCGTATTTATAACCGGTGAAAGCGGTGTCGGCAAAAGTGAGACCGCTATCGAGCTCGTTAAAAGAGGTCATCGTCTTGTTGCGGACGATGCTGTAGAGATCAGAAAGGTATCGAATATAAGCCTAGTGGGAAGCTCGCCTGATAATATTCGTCATTTCCTAGAGCTCCGTGGTATCGGTATAATCAATGCACGCCGTCTTTTTGGTATTGGAGCTGTAAAGATGACTGAGAAAATAGACCTTGTTGTTGAGCTGGAGCAGTGGAATTCCGAAAAGGTGTACGACAGAATGGGTGTTGATACTGAGTTTGTCAGTCTCCTCGGTGTAAAGATACCTTCCCTTACTATACCTGTAAAGCCAGGACGTAATCTTGCGGTAATACTTGAAGTTGCTGCTATGAATAACAGACAGAAGAAAATGGGATACAATGCTGCCCGTGAGCTTCTCAACAGACTCGGTATGGAGTCTGACCCGAAAGAAGTAGTTCGTGACTATGAAGCGTTCTAACGGACTTATATATAACTGAAGGATTCAGGGGGGTACTATGATAAATACAAGTGAACTGACAGAGCTGTGCGACAGGCTAGGGTGTAGGATTACGCTCGAAACTCCGCTCAGCGATTATATAACCTTCCGCTTCGGCGGACCATGTAGGGCTCTTATAAATATCAATTCAGCCTTATCTGCTGCGGAGATAATAAGATATCTGAAGGATAAGGGAATTAAATACAGCGTTCTTGGCAGGGGGAGCAATGTGCTCGTGCCTGATGAGGGCTTTGATGGTGTTATACTTCTGTTCGGCAATGATTTTGCTAAGATAGAGGCAGATGGAAATACTATCAGATGTGACGCGGGAGCTTATCTAGCTTCAGTCTGTGTACGAGCTCAGCAGCTTGGACTGACCGGAATGGAGAATCTTTTTGGTATCCCTGGTACTGTCGGTGGAGCACTTTATATGAATGCCGGTGCTTATGGGAGCGAAATGAAAGATGTAGTTGTTTCTGCTTCGTATATAGACGAAAACTGTGAGATAAAAGAAATCGGCAGGGAGGATATGGAGCTTTCCTACCGTAGGAGCATATTTTCCGGGACAGACCTGGTGATAACCTCCGTTACTATTCAGCTTTCTTCAGGAAAGCCTGATGAGATAAAGGCTGCCATGTCTGAGTGCATGGCAAAGAGAAGCGCAAAGCAGCCTCTGGAATATCCTAGCGCAGGAAGCACATTCAAGCGCCCCGAGGGGAGCTACGCATCACTGCTCATCGACCAGTGTGGTCTTAAGGGAATGACCTGCGGCGGCGCAATGGTAAGCGAAAAGCACAGCGGCTTTATCATTAACAAAGGATATGCTACCTGTGCCGATGTGCTCGAGCTTTGCGACAGAGTTAAGAAGATAGTAAACGAAAAGACAGGTTATATACTTGAACTTGAACCTGTTATATTAAGCTGATAATAGCTTTTTGGAGAGATCTATGCAGATATTGATTGTGACCGGTATGTCTGGTTCGGGAAAATCAAGCGTCATGGACGTTATGGAGGATATCGGTTTTTACTGTATCGACAATATACCGCCAAAGCTTATAACCCAGTTCGTAGATCTGTGCAGACAGTCCGAATCTGACATTAGCAAGATCGCTGTTGCAGTAGATATACGCACAGGCGATATGTTTGCCGAAATATTCCGCTCTTGGCAGGAACTGAAGCGCCAGCCTGATGTGGATGTTAAGGTGCTTTTTATTGAAGCAGCTCATGATGTCATACTTAAGCGATATAAGGAGACGAGGCGCAAACACCCTCTGTCTGAGAAATTCAACGGTAATATACACGAGGCTATAGACTATGAGTGGTCTCAGCTTTCGCAGCTCCGTGAAATAGCTGATTATTACATCGAGACGTCAAACTTTACGTCCTCTCAGCTCAAGGAGCAGGTAAAATCCATATTCCTGGAAAAGAATTCCGATTCGCTTATAATAAAGGTTATGTCCTTCGGCTTCAAATATGGGATTGCTTCAGACGCAGATCTTATGTTTGACATAAGATGTCTGCCCAATCCATTCTATATCGAGGAGTTACGAAATCATACAGGTTGTGACAGCTGCGTCAGGGACTATGTTATGGGCTTTTCACAGTCAAAGGTCCTCTTTGACAAGCTTACTGACCTTATCGACTTCCTCATACCTCTTTATGTTCAGGAGGGAAAGAGCCAACTCGTTATAGCCTTCGGCTGTACCGGTGGAAAGCACCGTTCCATAACCTTTGCCGAGCTTATGGCAAAACACCTTTCAGATAAGGACTATAAGGTACAAAAGTACCACAGAGATATAACAAAGGACAAAAAATTCTAAGTGGGGAGTGAGTTGAAATATCCTTCTCAAATGATGTTAGAAACGAAATTAGCACCTCTGTGAATGATAAAGACAGGCGTTTTGCCTGCCTTTATGGTATGTTGCTCTTCTGCCGCATACTTTCCAGGGAGCATATATGCTTCCAGAGCGAGAGCAGGGTATCAGCAGAGCTTTTCAGCAGCCTTTTTGAAGCTGTTTTCAAGTATAGACCAGTAACTGGAGAGCACATTCGCAGGAACGGAGCCATATTATACAACTGTGAGATAAAAGGTGAAAATGCGGAAGCCGTATTTCAGAAATACAGACTTGCCGATGGAGCAAGGGTAATAGATTCCGAGATTATTGCAACAAATAGTCTCGGAGTTTTTACAGCAGGGGTATTTCTTGCCTGCGGAAGCGTGAATGATCCTGCTAAGGAGTATCACCTTGAATTTTCCTGTCCCGACGAGGGCCTTGCTTCACAGCTCGTTGTACTGCTTAATGATATCGGCGCGACTGCAAAGACCATGCTTCGCAGAGGGCAGAATATAGTATACATCAAGGGCAGCGAATCCATTGAGGATACGTTGACCTTTATCGGTGCGTCCCAGTGTACCCTTGAGCTTATGAATATGAAGATATACAAAGATATACGCAACAAGGCAAATAGAATAGCAAACTGTGACGCGGCTAATATAGACAAGGTTGTAAAGGCTGCTATGAAGCAGATAGAGGATATCAAGTTCATTGACAGAGCTGTGGGTATCGAAAGCCTTTCCGAAGAGCTTCGTGAGGTCGCACAGCTTCGCCTTGAAAATACAGATATGAGCCTTCAGGAGATAGGTGAAAACCTTAGTGAGCCCATTAGTCGTTCGGGTGTGAATCACCGCTTCCAGAAGCTTGCAAAAATGGCAGATGAATTGCGGAACGGAGGCAGTATCAAGTGAGAGCAGATGAATTTGTTAATCTTCATGTCCATACGGAATATAGTCTACTTGATGGAGCCTGTCGCATAAAGGAACTCATCTCTCATGTCAAGGAGCTCGGACAGACTGCTGTAGCCATAACCGATCACGGTAATATGTATGGTGCTGTGGAATTCTGGAGCACTGCAAACGCCGCAGGCATAAAGCCAGTCATAGGCTGCGAAGTATATGTTGCAAGACGTACTAGACATGACCGTGACTCAAAGCTTGACGTTTCTCCGTATCATCTTGTATTACTGTGTGAGAACAATGAGGGCTACCGTAACCTTGTAAAGCTAGTCTCTGCTGCGAGCCTGGAAGGATTTTACAATAGACCGAGGGTCGATATAGAGCTTCTTAAAAAGTATCACGGCGGACTGATATGTCTTTCAGCTTGTCTTGCCGGAGAGATACAGCGTCTGCTTGCAGAAGGTCACTATGATGAGGCAAGGTCTGTAGCTCTGAAATATCAGGACATATTCGGCAAGGGCAATTACTTCATAGAGGTACAAAATCACGGGATAATGCAGGAGCTGAAGAATCTTCCACTGCTTTACAGGCTTTCCTCCGAAACAGGAATACCTCTTGTGGCGACAAACGACTGTCATTATATCAGCAGGAAGGATTCGGAAATGCAGAACGTCTTGCTGTGTATACAGACAGGAAAGACGCTTGAAGAGCCTAACGGAATGAGTTTTGAGACCGATGAATTTTATGTAAAGTCCGCAGATGAAATGGCAGATCTTTTTAAAGGTCATGAGGAGGCTGTAACAAATACAAATCTTATTGCAGAACGATGCAATGTGAATTTTGAATTTGGAAATATCAAACTTCCTAAGTTCACCATGGATGGTGTAACAGATAACAAGGAGTTCTTTCGTGAGCTCTGCCGAAAGGGAATGAAAGAGAAATACGGATTGGAACCGCCTGGAAATGTTATTGATCGAATGGAATACGAGCTTGATGTCATCACAAAAATGGGATATACCGACTACTATCTCATAGTATGGGACTTTATACGCTACGCAAGAGAGAAGGGTGTGCCTGTAGGACCGGGAAGAGGTTCCGGAGCAGGCAGCCTTTGTGCTTACTGTATCGGCATAACCGGTATCGACCCTATAAAGTTCAATCTGCTTTTCGAACGTTTCCTTAATCCTGAAAGAGTTAGTATGCCGGACTTTGATATAGACTTCTGTATCGAGGGAAGACAGAGCGTTAAGGATTATGTGGTGCGTAAATACGGAGGAGACCGGGTCTCGGAAATAATCGCCTTTGATACCTTAAAGGCGCGTGCTGCGGTTCGCGATGTGGGAAGAGTGCTTGGAATATCCTATCAGATATGTGATACTGCCGCAAAGGAGATAGACCCGAAGGCAAACCTAAGTCAGGCACTTGAAGCTTCCGAGGAGCTCAGCGGAATGTATCATTCCGACAGAAATGTACGCAGAATGATAGATCTTGCTATGAAGCTTGAAGGTATGCCGCGCCATGCCTCTACTCATGCGGCCGGGGTTGTTATTTCAGCAGTGCCTCTTAGTGATCTTGTACCTCTTCAACGTAACGACGAGACTGTTGTCACGCAGTATACTATGGGAGTACTGGAGTCACTGGGACTTCTTAAAATGGATTTCCTTGGACTTCGTAACCTTACAATAATAAGAGACACGGTAAACGAGATACACAAAACAGAATCGGATTTTGATATAAATGCTATACCTGTTGATGACAGGGGAGTATATGACATGCTGTCAGACGGCGATACACAGGGAGTATTCCAGTTTGAGAGCGAGGGAATGACTGCAAGGGTTATGGAGCTTTGTCCAGAACGTCTTGAAGACCTTATAGTTATTATCTCACTGTATCGTCCCGGACCTATGAAATCTATACCAACCTATATCGAAAACAAGAAGCATCCTGAGAAAGTAACGTACAAGCATCCACTTCTCAAGGATATACTTTCGGACACTTATGGTTGTATGGTATATCAGGAGCAGGTAATGGAAATATGCCGCAAGCTTGCCGGATACTCTTACGGTCATGCGGATATAGTCCGCCGTGCCATGGCAAAGAAAAAACAGGATGTTATGCTGAAGGAACGTGAGAGCTTCGTAAACGGAGCCGCTGAAAACGGCGTTCCTGAAGATATCGCTAACTCGGTATTCGATGAAATGGTCAGCTTTGCTTCTTATGCATTCAATAAATCTCACGCGGCAGCCTACGCATATCTTGCGTATCAGACTGCATACCTTAAATATTATTACAGGGGTATATACATGGCTGCTCTTATGTCCAGTGTAATGGGAGCTAGCTCGAAGCTTGCAGAATATATTGATTCGTGCAGGGAATACGACATAGAAATAATGCGTCCGGACATCAACAAGAGCAACAAGGGCTTTACTTTTTCGGACGGTAAGATGTATTTCGGACTTCTTGCTATAAAAAATGCAGGAAGCGGCCTTGCAGAAAAGATAATTGCCGAAAGGGAAGAAAACGGAATATTCCACAGTTTACAGGAATTCTGTGAGCGTGTCGAAGGAAGGGAGCTTAATAAAAAAGCTCTCGAAAACCTTATAAAGGCAGGAGCATTTGACGGGCTAGGTCTGAACCGCAGACAGATGCTTGAGAGCTATGAGACTCTTTTTGAAATGGCAGGATCAGGTTCAAGAGGTATCATTGAAGGGCAGCTTAATTTCCTTGAAGGTACGGACACGACAGAAATGAATATTCGAATTCCATACAAGCAGGAATATGATCACAAAACAATACTTGCCCTTGAAAAGGATGCAACGGGTATGTATCTCAGCGGACACCCTCTTACTCCATACAGCTGGATAGCGGAACTGATGCATACTAGGAAGATAAAAGACCTGATAAGTGACACTTCTTTGAGTGATGGAATGTCAATAAAGCTTCTCTGCTATGTTGAGAGCATAAAGCTTCATGTTACAAAAAAAGGGGATAAGATGTGCTTTGTGAATCTTGCTGATGAAACAGGAGATACAGAAGGAGTAGTATTCCCTGATCTTTATCTGATAAGCGGCAACAAGCTTTATACTGATTCCATAGTTATCATAAACGGAAAAATATCAATAAAGGACGACCACTTAACAATAATTTGTGGTGCGATAATAGCCGAAAACGAATTCGACAGAGCCGTATCAAATATGAAGCTGTGTATCAAGACCACTTCAAAGGAAACGGTTCTCAGACCCGAGCTCGTGGCTGTATGCGAGAAATATAGCGGAGATACGAAGGTTTGCTGCTACCTTACTGATATAAAGAAAACAGTAGCTCCGAGAGCAAGACTGAGTCTTAAGCTTTCAAGAGAATCCTTTGATGAGCTGAAAAAGCACTTCACTCCTTCTGAAATAGGACTTATTTAGCTTTATTATATCTTTTTAAGACTTTTAAGCGAAAAAATCCTTAATACTCTTGACATTTTTTACACAAAGTAGTAAAATATAAGAGTATGGGATTATGTCGCAGATCGTCTGCGAGTTTAATAATATTTGCCAAGTGCAGAATGGAGAATATTTATGATCAAGAAAATCGGTGTTTTAACAAGCGGCGGAGACGCTCCCGGAATGAATGCCGCTGTAAGAGCAGTTGTAAGATCGGCTCTTTCAAAGGGAATGGAAGTTTATGGTATCCGTAGAGGATATGTTGGCCTTCTTAACGGAGATATCGTCAAGATGGACGAGAGAAGTGTTTCCGATATTATACACAGAGGCGGTACAGTTCTTTATACAGCAAGATGTCCTGAATTCAGAACAGCAGAGGGCGTTGCAAAGGGCAAGGCCAAGCTTGACGAGTTGGGTATAGAAGGCCTGGTTGTTATCGGCGGAGACGGTTCTTTCAGAGGCGCTGCTGATCTTTCTGCACAGGGTGTGCTTTGTATCGGTGTTCCCGGAACTATCGACAATGACATTGCCTGCACAGACTACACTATAGGCTTTGATACAGCTATGAACACAGCAATGGAGCTTGTTGACAAGCTTCGTGATACAGCTCAATCTCACGACAGGATCTCTGTTGTTGAGGTAATGGGTAGAGGAGCAGGCCATATCGCTGTTAATACAGGCGTTGCCTGTGGTGCTACCGATATTATCACAAAGGAAGTTCCTTACGATATAAATGCGATTGCAAACACAATGCTGGCTAAGAAGGCAAAGGGAAAGCAGAATTTTGTGGTTATCGTTGCTGAAAGTGTTGGCCATTGTGAAGAGATTGCAAAAATGCTTCAGGAAAAGACAGGCATTGACGCAAGATTCACTATCCTCGGTCACGTACAGAGAGGTGGTTCTCCTACTGTAAGAGACAGAGTTGAAGCTACAAGACTGGGATATTATGCAGTTGAGCTCCTTGAGCAGGGTATCAGCAACCGTGTTGTGGGTATAAAGGACAGTAAGCTTGTTGATTATGATATCCAAGAAGCACTCTCCATGCATAAGGACTATGATGAAAAGCTTCATCATATCGCTGAGGAAATAGCATACTAAAATAATGATGCACTTGTTTTATACAGGTGCATTTTTTATACGAAGTCTGTTCTTATTATTTTGCCAGAGCTCTCGCATGAATATATCCAGCTATCTATATGTTCTTCATTGATAAAGTAATCATATTCTTCCGGTAATACCTCTTCACAGCAGACGTCTACGATAATAAGTTTTATTTTCATTTTTTCTGGAAGTATAGCTTTTATGTAAACGCTTACACTCTGTCCTGTCTTTATACCCTCACGAGGTTCGGTCAAACCAGCAAGATTGGGCGTAAGCTCCACGAATATCCCGTAGTCCTCTACAGAGCGGACTATCCCAGGAACTGTCTCGCCGACCCTGAATCGTGAAGCATTTTCTTTCCATGTCCCTAGAAGCTCTTTGTGCGTGAGAAATATCCTTCCATTTATATTGTCTTTTACAGCCACCTTTATTGTCTGACCGATGTAAAAGCGGTCTGAGGGGTGAGAAATACGTGATACTGACA
>NZ_JAGCFH010000170.1 GCF_017650195.1 Ruminococcus sp.
GCAGGTTCAAGTCCTGTTATCCGCACCAGTGGGAAGACCCCGCGGGCAGTTTCGCGCTTCACTTCTTGTGGAACGCGAATTTTTTTCGCGCAAGATATATTTTCAAACAGTAGCATATACTTGTAAAAAGCGGGGACTCCCCGCCGTTGGCGCTCGCAGGCTCGCTATCTTTTTGAATAAGGCTTAATCTGCTTTCACTTATTGCAATGTCATTTTTTACTGCTTATGTAGCAAAGATCATTCACATACAATCTTAACGCCTCACATTAAGTGAGGCGTTTTTATATTCAAATCTGTTTCATAGAGTTAACAACATTTGCAATTGTTGATTTGCTGTGATATAATACACTTAGTCGATAGGTTATATATAATATCAGGAGGAAATTTAATGGATAAAAGATTCATATACGCTGACAATGCTGCTACTACAGCTGTATCAGATGAGGTGCTTCAGGCGATGCTCCCCTACTTTCGTGAAGGATACGGAAATGCCTCAAGTATTTATAAGCTCGGACGTGATGCTCAGCGAGCAGTAGAAACTGCCCGCGAAAAGGTTGCAGCCGCTATCGGAGCAGAACCCCGTGAGATTTATTTTACAAGCTGCGGTTCCGAATCCGATAACTGGGCTATAAAAGGAACAGCTGAGCTCATGGCTAAAAAAGGTAAAAAGCACATCATCACATCGGTATTTGAACATCACGCTGTTCTGCATACTACTGAATATCTTGAAAAACACGGATTTGAGATAACATATATTCCTATAAACGAAAAAGGTCTTATTGATCCTGCAGATATAAGAAAAGCAATACGTGAGGACACAGCTCTTGTTACGATAATGTATGCAAACAACGAGATCGGTACTATACAGCCTATAGAAGAGATAGCTGCTATATGCCGTGAAAAAGGTGTGCTTTTCCATACTGACGCTGTACAGGCTGTAGGTCATATTGATATTGATGTGCATAAACAAGGCATAGATATGCTTTCACTTTCAGGTCACAAAATACACGCTCAGAAAGGCATTGGAGCACTTTATGTCAGAAAGGGCATCATTCTGCCGAATCTCATACACGGCGGTGGTCAGGAACGCGGAAAACGTGCCGGTACAGAGAATGTTCCTGCAATAGTTGGTCTCGGCACTGCCATTGAAGCTGCTACAAAAAATATTGCCGAAAAGAATGCGGTCATTACTCCGCGAAGGAACAGACTGATCGACGGCATATTGCAGATACCTTATACGCGCCTCAACGGAGACAGGGACAAGCGTCTGCCTGGAAATCTCAATATCTCAATTGAAGGAATTGAAGGCGAATCACTTCTTCTTATGCTTGATATGAACGGTATATGTGCTTCATCAGGTTCAGCCTGCACATCCGGCTCTCTTGATCCTTCTCACGTTCTTCTCTCTCTCGGCTTGAAGCATGAGGTTGCCCACGGCTCAATGAGGCTCTCTATAGAGGAAAATATTACAGATGAAGACGTTGATTACATTCTTGAGGTCATACCGAAAATCGTAAAGCGTCTTAGAGAAATGTCGCCTGTATGGGAAAAAATGATGAAGGGCGAAAAATACGAATAAAGGAGAAAAATATGTTATACAGTGAAAAGGTTCTCGACCATTTTTCAAATCCGCGAAATGTCGGAGAAATCGAAGATGCAGACGGTGTTGGTGAGGTTGGAAACGCAAAATGCGGAGACATCATGAAGATGTATCTGAAAATAGACAACAATACTATCACTGACGTAAAATTCAAAACTTTTGGATGTGGTGCAGCAGTTGCTACTTCTTCAATGGCGACAGAGCTTATCAAAGGAAAAAGCATCGACGATGCACTTAAGCTGACAAATCAGGCTGTTGTTGAAGCATTGGACGGACTACCGGCAGTAAAGATACACTGCTCAGTACTTGCTGAACAGGCAGTACGTTCAGCGCTTTCCGATTACTATACCCGTCAGGGAATTGATCCTTTACCGATTGTCGGAGAAATTAAGGAACCTGAAGAATAAAAAATAATTCATTTAGAAGCGCTTTGTTTATCAAAGTGCTTCTTTTTTTCGCCAAAAAGACCGCAATGAGAACGATCTCACTGCGGTCTGATACATTATATTATTCTGTTTATCACACACCAAAAAGGAGCTTGTCATAAGTTGGGAAGGGATAATACTCCTCAGCAGTTAGTGTTTCTGCCTTATCAGCAGGAGCACGAAGCTTTTCCATTGCAGGAATCATCTTATCACGAACGTATGCAGACTGTTTCATGACATCGTCAATCTTCTTCAAGCCTGCCACTACGCTTTCGAGAGCAGATGTAGCAGCGTCCATTTCGTCAATAAGAGCCGAAAGCTCAGTAACAAGCCTTGTTTCATACTTGCAGGCTACCTTAGATACGCTCTTCTTTACAGCTACAGCAGAAGCCGTATCGGAACTAAATTTAGCCACAGCAGGGATTATTTCTTTACGTGCCATATCTATCATTGTTGAAGCTTCGATATTTACTGATTTTACGTAGTTTTCAAGCATGATATCACGACGTGAGAAAATCTCGGCTTCTGTAAAGATACCGTGTGATGTGAGCATTTCAACATTCTTTTTATCACATATCTTAGGCATACAGTCAGCTGTTGTTTTAAGGTTTGAAAGTCCGCGTTTTTCTGCTTCCTTTACCCATGAATCATCATAACCATTACCGTTGAATATTATGCGCTTATGATCCTTTATTGTCTTCTTGATAAGATCGTGAAGTGACTTGTTAAAGTCCTTAGCCTTTTCAAGCTTATCAGCGAACTGCTTCAGCACCTCAGCAACAGCTGCATTAAGGTGGATATTTGCACACGAAATACTGTTGGAAGAACCAAGCATACGGAACTCAAACTTATTTCCGGTAAATGCAAAGGGAGAAGTTCTGTTTCTATCAGTTGTGTCCTTGCTGAACTGAGGAAGAACATCAACACCAAGCTTCATTTTCTCCTTTGCTGTACCACCGTAAGGAGCATCCTTCTCGATTGCTTCAAGAATAGCTGTAAGTTCATCTCCGAGGAATATAGAGATAATAGCGGGAGGAGCTTCGTTTGCACCAAGACGATGATCGTTTCCGGCTGTAGCTACTGAAAGTCTCAACAAATCCTGATAATCATCAACAGCCTTTATTACAGCTGCAAGGAAAAGCAGAAACTGTGCGTTCTCATAAGGAGTTTCACCGGGTGAAAGAAGATTTACACCTGTATCAGTGGAAATAGACCAGTTATTATGTTTACCGGATCCGTTTACGCCCTCAAATGGCTTTTCGTGAAGAAGGCATACAAGTCCGTGGCGCTCAGCGACTTTCTTCATAACCTCCATTGTGAGCTGGTTGTGGTCAGCAGCTATATTTGTGGTCTTGTATATAGGAGCAAGCTCGTGCTGTGCAGGTGCAACTTCATTGTGCTTTGTTTTTGCAAGTATTCCCAGTTTCCAGAGCTCTTTGTCTAGATCTGCCATATACTCAGAAACTCTTGTTTTTATTGAACCGAAGTAATGATCCTCCATTTCCTGTCCTTTAGGAGGCATTGCACCGAAGAGTGTACGTCCGGTCATAATAAGATCCTTACGTTTTTTATACATCTCACGATCAACAAGGAAGTACTCCTGCTCAGGACCTACAGATGTACGTACGCTTCTTACGCTGTCGTTGCCAAAAAGCTTCAGAACACGGAGAGCCTGTCTGTTGAGAGCCTCCATTGAACGAAGAAGAGGAACCTTCTTGTCAAGAGCTTCACCTGTATATGAACAGAAAGCTGTCGGTATGTAAAGTGTGCCATCCTTGATGAAAGCATAAGATGTAGGATCCCAAGCCGTATATCCTCTTGCCTCAAATGTAGCACGAAGTCCGCCGGATGGGAAAGATGAAGCATCAGGCTCACCTTTTACAAGCTCCTTGCCTGAGAACTCCATTATTACCCTTCCGTCGGGTGCGGGAGTGATAAAACTGTCGTGTTTTTCAGCCGTAACACCAGTCATCGGCTGGAACCAGTGCGTATAGTGCGTTGCACCTTTCTCGATAGCCCAGTCCTTCATTGCAGCAGCAACGACATTTGCTACTGAAATATCAAGCGGTGTACCTCTGTCGATAGTCCTTTTGAGGGACTTGTAAACCTTTTCGGAAAGAGTAGCCTTCATTACTCTTTCGTCAAATACCATTGAACCAAAATACTCTGTTACCTTTTCCATAATAAATTCCTCCATTATTATTTATTTTCTAAAGAAGCTCTTATAAAGTCCGCAAAGAGCTTCTGCGGTTTATTAGGTCTTGATTTGAATTCCGGATGGAACTGAACGCCAATGAACCATGGATGATCTGCAAGTTCAACAATCTCAACAAGCTTTTCATCGGGTGAAAGACCTGCTATTTTAAGTCCGTTTTCAGTCAATGTCTTTCTGAAAGCATTATTGAACTCATAACGATGGCGATGGCGCTCATAGATAAGCTCTTCATCATATATCTTACGGCACCTTGAATCGGCAGCAAGTTTACAGGGATATAATCCGAGACGCATTGTACCGCCCTTCTCAGAAATGTTTTTCTGCTCCTCCATAATATCTATGACTGGATACGGGGTATCTCCGAATTCAGCAGAATCAGCATTGCTTAGTCCGCATACGTTTCTTGCGAACTCAATAACTGTCATCTGCATACCGAGACATATACCGAAAAATGGTACTTTATTTTCACGGGCATAGCGTATAGACTCTATCATTCCTTCTACTCCCCTGTGTCCGAAGCCACCGGGAACTATTATACCGTTACAGTCTGCAAAAATATCACTGGCATTATCGTATGTAACCGTTTCAGAATCTATCCATTTTATATCAACGGCTGCATCGTTTATTATACCGCCGTGTCTAAGAGCCTCTGCAACTGAAAGATATGCATCATGAAGCTCTACATATTTGCCAACAAGTCCGATAGTGACCTTTTTTTCAGCACTTTCAGCACGGTGCACCATTTCAGTCCATTCTGTAAGATCAGGATCATTATCAGCTATTCCAAGATGTCTGCATACCGAATGAGCAAGTCCTTCATTTTCGAGCCATATAGGTACTTCATACAACGAAGGAGCCGTGAGATTCTGTATAACGTCTTCCTTGCGGATATTGCAAAAAAGTGCAATCTTTTCAGCCATATCATCAGGAATTCGCTTTTCCGTCCTGCATACTATTATATCAGGCTGTATGCCTATGGAAAGAAGCTCCTTTGTTGAATGTTGAGTTGGCTTGGATTTAAGTTCCTCAGAGCCGGTAATATACGGTACAAGTGTAACATGGATGTAACATACATTCTCGCGCCCCTGTTCTGTTCCAACCTGACGTATAGCCTCAAGGAAGGGAGTGGATTCAATATCTCCGACTGTTCCGCCGATCTCGGTTATAACAACATCTGCATTCACATCATTTGCTGCACTGTAAACCTTTTCCTTGATCTCATTAGTGATATGAGGAATTACCTGAACCGTTCCGCCAAGGTAGTCGCCGCGACGTTCTTTTGTAATAACGTTCCAGTATATCTTTCCCGTTGTAACATTTGAGTGTACCGAAAGATTTTCATCTACGAAACGCTCATAATGACCAAGGTCAAGATCTGTTTCAGCACCGTCGTCAGTCACAAAGACCTCGCCATGCTGAAATGGGGACATAGTTCCAGGGTCCACATTGATATACGGATCAAACTTTTGAATGGTGACCTTGTAGCCACGCTGTTTCAAAAGCCTTCCCAGTGAAGCAGCTGTGATACCCTTGCCGAGTCCTGAAACGACTCCGCCAGTTACAAAAATGAACTTTGACATTTGCTTATGCTCCTTGAAATACATTTATGATAAAGGCAGTCTGCATACATCGGGAGATCTGTAATTAAGATGCACGCAGACGCCCTTGTCAGCTTAAGCTTTTTCCCACTCCGCTGAATCGTGAAGTGCGTTGTATCCTTCTTCACCTGTTCTGATCTTGATAACGTTCTCAA
>NZ_JAGCFH010000018.1 GCF_017650195.1 Ruminococcus sp.
CGCCAATACATTCCCATTACTATTCATGGTTATACGCCCATTGAAGATAAGCATTTCTTTGATGTTGTATTTGTCAAGCAGTGTTGATAATTCTTTTAAAAATGCTTTCTGATTATCATTCATTTTGTCACCTCCTAAAGCGTTAAAATACCTTTTTTATAACTCCGCTTTCGGCGTCCAGTCGTTCCATGCGAGCCTTGCCTGCTCCGCTGTATCGAATACTGCATCATGTTCTCCAGGGGAAAGCCATTGACACTCTTTCAGTTTTACTCCGAAAGCGAGATTGCAGTTCGAGCAATATACGAACCATTTTCCGTTATTGTCTTTGTATCGTTCCACCAGATCGCCGCAGATACAGCGGTTCAGTTTCTTTGCTTCATCCATTATCATTCCTCTTTCTGTTCCTTTGGTACTCTGAGTACCAACGATAACTATAAAAAATAGCCGTTTTCGGCTTTACACAGGGAGAACTTGTCTCCCTGCGCCGTTTACATTATATATTGTACTTGCTCTTCACGCTGGAAATGCGTGCAGTATCCTCCTTGATGTAGAACTTCTTTGTCGTCTGTGTCGATTCATGATTGAGAAGTACGCTGACATCTTCCAGCGGCATTCCTGCATTTTTAAGGAGCGTCGCTCCTGAATGCCTGAAGTCATGGCAGTGTAGTGTCGGAACTCCTATCATTTTTCCTATCCTTTTGCACCATTCATTAAGCGTACCAGTATTGATATGTTTTTCAGCTGTACATCTTCCTGTATAGAAAAGCCAGCCATAATCGCTGCTTCTTCTTGATTCCCTTAGAAGCTTCAATTGTACAAGAAGGAACTTGACTTCATCGGAAAAATATAAGTCAACTATCTTTCCCTCTTTTTCAAGAACACCGTAAATACATTTCTTTTCAAGGTCGATCTGGTTCCACTTGATGCTTGCAATCGCCGTCGCTCTTGCCATAGTTGAAAGCGAAAGCATCGCATACAGCCTCAGCTGTATATCCTTTGTGTCGATAAGCTTCTCGCGCATCATCGCCACCTGCTCCGGAGTGAGGAAGGTCTGAGTTGTTATAGGCATTCCTCGCTTTGGCCTGTCGATGAACTCTGTCGGATTTTCTACGATAAGCCTTTTCTTTCTCAGGAACTTGAAAAATGCAGATATTTCAGCTATTCGGCTTTTTATTCTCTCTGCGTTATTTCCCTCGCTCTTGCAGAAATACAGGAACTCGGTAATATCATCATCGTTGATTTCGCGGACACTTTTATTCCCTTGATTTTCAAGGATCCATATAAACCATGCTTCCAAGTCAAGCACATAATGCAGTTGAGTACCTTCTGACAGGTTTCTCATTGCCATATCGACTCTGTAACGCTGCAATAGCTTAAGTGATTCATCATTTACTTTTGATAATTTCTCCGTATCATGGAGCAATATTCTTTTACTTCTCATTTCGGTTTTCCTCTTTTCGGTATGTTTTACTTTTCCTTAATTATCTTCTTTGAATAGTTCTTCCCATTCACGGGCTCTCTTGTCAATAGCTTCTGTATCAGACGGCTCCATGCTAAGACCTGCTTCAAGCCGCATCTCTTCTATCTTATGCACCGCTATCCTTCCGGCAAGCGATAAGCCTATCAAAAAGCCTCCAAGAGTGCATCCAATACATATTAATACAAAAATCATATATCATCATCCTTCTTATCGTCGTCCTTTGCTGCTGCCGCAAGTCCTGCCGCTACAGCTCCGACTGCTCCGCCTATAAATAAGCCAATGATAAATAAAAACATAGCGTTCCTTCTCCTTATGTTTTAAATTTGGTATGATTTATCGAATTTTACGGATATAAAATTCATATTCTGATTTTTTATTTTGTCAAATATCTGATTTATGATATTTCTCCAGTCCTTAGCGTCAGGAAAGCAATTATAACTTAGGCATGATAATATAAATGTTTCCTCAGCTCTTTCTGTAAACTTCGTAAATACCACTTCAAACTGTAGTTCGTAGCATTTCATTTCTTATTCTTTAATCACCTCCGAGAAGCTTGTGAGCTTTTTCCGCATATCTCCATTCGTATTTACAGTCAAGAGCGCAGGGAGTTCCTGTATTGTCAATACTATGAACGCAGGTCGAACAGTTCCCGAAGTTCGCAAGTCTCAGATCATGAACTGCTAACCGCAGAACTTCTTTCATTTCGTCTATGTATGCTTTTATTTCAGGCTCTTCCAGCCATTGACCGTTAATATACATCTTATTCTCACCTCGCATTATATTTTCTAAGCTGCTGAACGTGAAGCTCACAGGAAAAGCCTCTATCGTTTCCCAGAAGTGCATGATTCTTCCGAGCTCTATATATGATAATTCTCGGCAGTCCTTGCCTGTTAGCGCTATCGAGAGCGGACAGGATAAGCAATGTGACTGTTGCGAGCATATCGCTTCGCGGCTTATCATGTCCTTCTCCTATGCTTGCCGTACTTTTTGAAATACTCGGCTTCTTCCTTTTCGTATTTTAGCCACATATAATGTCCATAAGATACGCCCATTTCTACAGCGGCATGAATATCCTTGCTGAGTTGTGGAGTCGCACCTGGGATCCTGCTTACGGTCCGCGCCTTTGTAGGCCCGTTTTTTTCATTGACTTCATAATCATTCATCAGATTTCCTCCAGCGAAGCCCTCGCAGAGTCAAGTATCTGTCTTGCTTTGGTGATATACAGTTCCTTATCATCCTCTTCGGCTTCCTCAATGAATGCTATCAGCCCCGTGATTTCCTTATATGCACTTGTCAGTAGAGCCTTGAAGCTGCTCTTATCGGCATTTTCGGAAGGATTTCCGGCTTTTGTTGTCAGCTCGGCAATTCTCGCTTCATACTCTGCCTTTGTAGCGTTAAGGTCATTGCTTGCCTTTTGCTCAAGTTCTTCAATCTTTTTCTTCGCTTCGAGCAAGTCCTTTTCTGTATCTTTCAGCTTTTTCTCGGTTTTTTTATCAGGAACTTCCTTGATAATTTCCTTAGTCGCAACTTCGACATCTTTCGGAGCATTTTCGAGCTCTTCAATTTTCTGCTGCAATGCGAATATCATTCTGTCTTTGTCAGCTTCGGAGTTTTTCTTCTTTGAGAGGTCAGCTTCCAGTCCGTCCTTTTCTTCCTGAAGGAGTGACAGCTGTTCTCCTTGCTGCTTGTACTTAGACAGGAGCTCGTCAAGCTCTTTTGTCGTGATGCCTGCTACATCGTTCTCCTGCATTATCTCCGCTCTGTCCTCTGGATTAGCTGTAGCGAGTAAAGCAAGCTTTGTTATGCCGAGCTGTGCATTGCTCTGCACGAACTCCTCGCCGAGTTTCTCAAATACAGATATATATTGATATGTCTGTGAGCGTTTCAACTGGAACTCTTTTTCTGCATATTCCTCAAACTCTTCATAGCCGAGCTCTGTATAGAGCTTGTCTATCTTCATCGTTCTGAGGTCCTTTCCGATAGCGCATACCGCATTGACTGCGGTTCTGCCGTTCGCTCTGATCCTCTCTGTAATTTGTATTGCTCTTGTAGACGCAGGAAGTAAGTTTTCTTCTGCGTCAGCTGTTATAATTTGTTTCATATATACCTCCTTTTATTGCAAAGATTACCTTTTCTTCGTTTCAGCATGATATCATACCATAAGCTATACAAGGATATTGTTTTGTCCTAAAATATAGCGTTTCTTTTTCCAATTCTTCCATGAATGCATAGAAGTTCTCAAAATCTTTAAATTTAATATCACTTAAATTCCAGTCAATTATCGGCAATTCTTTAAATGCAGGGTTACCGTAATCTTCTCTTTCCTTGTCATATTCCCACCTATATTGTTTAAATACAACGTCAAAATCAATACGTCTTTCGTCAAGATATATAGTTGCTCTATCTTCTTCCCATTGCCTTGTGTCTTGTATTCCTTTGTCGCTTACAGCAATAAGACCATCATCTCTGCCTTTGCAGTCTGTTATACCTTTAAAGCCTTTGCAAAAGATAGTAGATAATTCATCTTGTGTAAGCCCTGCGCCTGTTAATTGTAGAAGCCATACAGCTTTTAAGCGGTCATTGTCGCACTCAACTAAGTTATCGACATTTGTTATTATCTTCTCAATAAGCTCCAAAGCTGAAAGCGTATATCCACTCCAATGATAATAGGCATTGGCTAAAACTTGCCCTTTATCCCATATTTCAATATTAAGTCTTTGCCCCATTTTCAGCCCTCCTGTAACTTGCCTTTGCCGCAATAAAAATTTGGCTTTACTTCGACAAATTGCAAAGTTTTATTCTCAATATAGCACATAGGGCAATCATGCCTATTAAGTTTTACGCAATCCTTGCAACGCACTATTTCAAGTCCTCTATTTTTCTTAGTCAGCTTGTCACGCTCTTTTTCGAGCACTCTAATACTTCCTATAAGTTCCGCTATCCGTTTGCTGTAATCAGTAACAAGCTGTAAATTAGTATCAAGTAGCTGCTCAACTTCTTGCAATCGCGTC
>NZ_JAGCFH010000171.1 GCF_017650195.1 Ruminococcus sp.
AATAGTTAAGCAGTTTGATATGCACCATTAGCTCAGTTGGTAGAGCAACTGACTCTTAATCAGTGGGTCCTGGGTTCGAGTCCCCGATGGTGCACCAATTTTTTGGCCCGTTGGTCAAGCGGTTAAGACACCGGCCTCTCACGCCGGTAACACCAGTTCGATTCTGGTACGGGTCACTTAAAATAGTCGGTGCTTATGGCAATGAGGTCACACCCGTTCCCATTCCGAACACGGAAGTTAAGCTCATTCGCGTTGACGATACTTGGCTGGTGACGGCCCGGGAAACTAAATCAGTGCCGACATTATATATTCCTCCTTAGCTCAGTCGGTAGAGCACTCGGCTGTTAACCGAGTTGTCGCCCGTTCGAGCCGGGCAGGGGGAGCCAAAAAAGCGTCTGCAATTGCAGGCGCTTTTGTATTTTATTATTGACTTTTAATCGTATTAGTGTTATAATCTGCTTGTAAAATATTTTATCGGATTGGTAATGAAATATGAGGAACAGTATACGAAAAATACTAATATACAGTGGTATTATGCTGATACTTGCGGCAATCTCACTGTGTACTTACAATATTATAAAGGACAGAAAGGCATATTCAAAGTCCCAGGAAGTAATGACGGAGCTGATACAGCTTATCCCTGAGACGACTGATGAAAAGCCAACGAATGTACCTTCAAACCCTGCTGACAATCTGTTTGCACCTTATGAAGAGAAAAGTGCTACAGATAAGCTTCCTCCTTCTATAAGTGTTAACGGCAGGGACTACTGCGGTTATATCTCTCTGCCAGCTTTCGGATTAGAGTTGCCGGTTATAGACAGTTGGAGCTATGAAGCCCTTGACGTTTCTCCATGTCGTTTCAGCGGTACTGCTGCCGGTAATGATCTTATCATTGCAGCTCATAATTATAACAGTCATTTTGGACTTATCTCTAAGCTGAATAATGGTGACGATATCATTTTTACCGATACCTCCGGTACAGTCCACAGCTATCATGTGGACGAAATAAGGGTTCTGGACGGTGGAGATGCAGAGGGAATGTTCGGCGGTAGCCGCAATGAATGGGATATAACACTTTTTACCTGTACACTCAGTGGACAGAGTAGAGTTGCAGTCAGAGGTTGCAGGGTGAATAGATAATATGTCAGACTGGTTTTATGTGAAATAAGGAGCTATTATAAAAGGCAGGCATAAAGAAGTTTTACACTTCAAAATGCCTGCCTTTCTATTTGGGGTCGCTTTAATTATTCATTATCGTCCTTTTTAGTCTTTATAAGTGTTCCTAAGGATATGAGCACAAGTCCACCTGCACTGAGAGGTATGACAGGCCACCAGAGCTGTCCCGTTTGAGCAAGGGGTGGCAGCGCTGATGTTGTTGTAGGAGGTTTTGTGACCGTTGTCTGGGTTATAACAGTCGTTGTCGTGGTAGTTGTTGTGATGTCTGTTATTGTTGTGGTGGTCGATGTAGTAGGCGGTATTGTTGACTTGTAGCTGTTCTTTATAAGGTACTGAGTGCTATTAAAGTCAATCATCACAGTATATTCCGCAGGGATTTCACGTTCGGCAACGTGCCAGTTATTGATTGGGTCTGTATCCTTCCAGCGGTGTTCCCAGTTGTTCTCCTCATTAAGGATAACTGTGTCGTGGAGCTCTCCGTTGCAGAACAGATCAACAGTTACATAAGAAGGATGTGCGATACTGTCTGGAGAATCGTTTACCCACACCTTTCTGACGGTGTAGGCGCCTACAGTGTTTCCGAGCGTAGCATAAAAAAACTTGGGGTAGGCATTATAGCTGAATGTAACGCTGCTTTCGTCTGCTTCAAGAAGGAGCGAGGAGGGAACATAGTATGTGTTGCCTACCTGAAGAGTTTTACCGGCGGCAAGATATAATCCATTGTTCAAACCGGCGAAGGTCAGCTCTCCGTTTTCGTTGGTTTCTCCGCTTCTTATTGGAGCTATTTTGTCCGCAACAGCAAAGCTTTCTATGGTCTTTGCCATCTGCTCTACGTTTTCCTCGGTTATGCTGCTTATATCTATTGGATAGCCTGCAAAGTCTCCTGTTAGAACGAAACTGTCACCGGAGCGCTCTCCTATCTTGTATAGCTTCCACTGCATACCTGTCAGTATCGTTTCGTCCTTGCGGCATATCAGTGTTATGGAGCTTTCAGCGTAGCTCTCGCAGCTGCCGCAGAATGGCAAGCACATTGAAAGGCATATAAACAGGGAAAGTAAAGATACTGTAAAGCGTGCAGCTTTGTTTTTTGAAATCGACATTATATCACCTCTTTGGATATTTTTTGTTTCTGTCCTGTCTGCCACTGAATATCCAGAACAGGATCAGGCATACAAGGATTGGGATGATTATTAACGGGAGCACCGCCATTTCATCGACAGGGATAGCGTCAGCAGGAACCTTTACAACATGAGGTAGCTCTGTATCTATCCTGTGAGCCTTGACAAGCAGGCGGTGAGTGTTTATCCCGTAGGGAGTGCAGGTCATAAGGGTAACGCAATCCATATCTGGCACGGCAGTGAGTTTTTCCATTTCACTGGGGAGTATAGTAACTATTTCGTCCACCTCGTAATCGAGTATCTCATCGAGAACTGTTATGCGGAAGGTATCGTTTTCAGTGAGCTGGTCGATATCCGTGAACAACTTTGCTGACGGGAGACCGCGGTGAGCAGATATTACTGAGTGGCAGCCCTTTCCGCCTATTGGCAGTGAAGTGCCTTCAATGTGCCCAACGGCTATATTGAGTACCTCTGGACTTGTTCCATGGTATATAGGGAGATATGTATTTATCTTAGGTATCTCGATATATCCCATGATGCCGGTACCTGTTATATCAAGAGACTGTTCGTAGCCCTTTATGCTTTTATAGTCTGTCAGCGGTGAGCTCAGCTTCGCTAGCTCACTGTTGTATTTTCTTGCTCTTTCGAGCTGCCTTTCCTTGTCGCTGTTGTCCATGTCGCTTACTGTCTGATCGTATATAGCGATGGCCCGCGACTGCTTGTTTGAGTTCCACCAGTTGCTGAATGACGGATAAGCCATTATGCAAAGACCAATTATAAGTGTAGCAACAAGTGCGGCATTGATGAGAAAACTGCGCTTATTCTTCATTTTATCTTACCGGAGGAATCGAGAGGCAGCACCCTTAAACTGAGCTTTCCGATTATATTTTCTTCGGCAACGCAACCCACGGAGGAGGATCGACTGTCCACCGATGTATCCCTGGCGTCGCCCATGACGAAGTATCTACTGCTGGGAACTGTGAAAGGGAAGGCGGTATCGCACTCTCCCACAGCTTTACAGCTAACGTAAGGCTCATCGAGTATATTCCCGTTGAGTTCCACGGTGCCGTCATCAAGTAAATTCACAATGTCATTGGGAGTTCCAATGACGCGTTTTATCAGCACTTTTTTATTGTGGTAGAAGGCAATGACGTCTCCTTTTTTTATATCCGCCGATTTATTGCAGAGCACCACCTGTCCCTTGGACAGCGTAGGCTCCATGCTGCTTCCCGTGACCTTGAATACGGGAAATACGAAATTGCAGACAAGAACGACGACGGCAGCTGCGGTTATAAGAGAAGAAAGGGTACTGAGCAGCGCTTTTGCAAATGCTTTTTTCTGACCTCTCGGCTTTGGAGTCTGTTCATTTGTGCTGTTTTCGTCCATGATATGATACTCAGCCTTTCTGAATATACTGTCTGTAATAAGTGATAAAATTAATACAATAACTTTATTTTACGCACATATATTACTGTCCGGAGCTTCTGCTCTCTGAGGAGCCTGTCCTTCCGGGCGCAGACTTCTCGTATGTATATTATACTTCCTTTGGTGGCTGCAAGTCAATCATAAAGTTTGAAAAATCATGAAATAAAGCCAAATTTTGGCGTTGGTCACAATAAGAGCGTTTTTCTTTGGGCAAAACGTCAAAAAATTTCCAAATTAAAAACGCCTGATTAACAATGTATTAATACCAGTCCACAAGGTATAAACAGACTGAAATTATGCAGCAAGTATACAAAACTGGCTGAACCTTTTTGTGTTTAAAGCACACAAATTACGTGACGAATATTGGCGGATTCTTACAAAAAAAGTATTTTTTTGTTAATAAACAGCAAAAAGTGTTGACGGCACTTCATAACAAATGGTATAATGTAAATACCTGATAGAAACAGAGAAAATGATCCGCTTTTAATGGAGAAAAAATATGACTGATAAAGAGTTCAAGCGCTTGAAAAGAAGCGATCTGATATATATAATATACGAATACCAAAAAAAACAGGAGGAGCTCATGAAGGAAAACGAGGAGCTCCGGGAAAAGCTTAAGGAAAAGGAACTGAAAATAAGCAATGCCGGCTCTCTTGCAGAGGTGGCGGCAAAGCTCAACGGGCTCTTTGAAGCCGCTCAGCAGACCGCCGACGACTATCTGAGCCAGCTTGAGAATACAGCTTCCGCCGAGGCTGAGAAAAAGGCGGAAGCCATAATAAGGGAAGCCGAGAAAAAAGCCCGGGAGATAATATCCGGAGCTGAGAAAGGCTCTCTCAGCGATATAAATGATGATTAAAGGGATAGTGTATTATGTCAGCAAAGAAAAAGGTCCCGGAGACTATGCCATCCGTCGAACAGGTCGAGACGGAGCTTAAGAATATAAAATACAGGAAAAGATTCAGGAGCACTCTTGTCAGTACAGTGTCCATACTCATAGTCGTGGCAGCTGTGGCGGTGCTCGTATCGACGCTGTTTTTCCCTGTCGTACAGGTGGCAGGAAGCAGCATGGAGCCGACTCTGAAGGAGGGGGATATCCTCCTGCTTGTGAAGTCGGACAAGGTAGATTACGGAGAGATGTGCTGCGTTTCATGGCAGAACAAATCACTGCTGAAGCGCGTTATCGGACTTTCAGGGGACGTTATTGACATAGACGGCGACGGGAACGTCTTTGTCAACGGAGAGTTTCTTGACGAGCCCTATGTCGGCGACAAGGAGCTGGGAAGATGTGAGATAGATTTCCCGTATCAGGTGCCTGAGGACAAGATATTCATACTCGGCGATCAGCGGAGCTCTTCTGTGGACAGCAGAAGCGCCGCTATAGGCTGCGTAGGAAAGGATCAGATAGTCGGAAAGGTACTCTTCAGGGTATGGTCCAAGAAATGACAACAGAAAGGGGGACGATGAAATAGATGAAAAGCTATTTCGACAGTTTTTATGAGATAATTCATAAAAACAGTGTCAAGCGACGGCGAATGGTATCGCTGTTGCTTGTGTTATCAGTATTTGTTTCATCGGGCGTTCTCTGGGAGCTCAGGGATACCGTTATAACGATGGTGAACGAGCCCTTCTGCGGCATGGAGGAGCACGAGCATACCGATGAATGTTATGAATACAGACTTGTATGCGGACTTGATGAGGACAGCGGGCATACTCATACCGACGAGTGCTACGAAAAGGTGCTCGTGTGCGGATATGAGGAGCATTTGCATACAATGCTCTGCTATACCG
>NZ_JAGCFH010000172.1 GCF_017650195.1 Ruminococcus sp.
GACTGTAGCTATTGATTATACTATTCCTTCAAATGCAGGCGCTAACATCAAGGCTATGGTTTGGTGGCCTCACGACGACGATGTTACTATCGAAAAGATAGTTCTCCACAAGAGTGGTTCAGGCAGCAGCAACAATACAACAACTACCACAACAACTACTACAACAACCACAACTACTACAACCACACCAACTACCACTACTACAACTACTACAACTACTACAACTACTTCCACACAGCCTAAGGCTTCAATGCTGGGTGACTCTAACTGCGACGGAACTGTTGACCTCGCAGACGCAGTTCTCATCATGCAGGCTCTTGCAAACCCTGACAAGTACGGTGTGAATGGTACTTCAAACCTCCACATCACAGAGCAGGGCTGGATTAACGCTGACGTTCACCAGAAGGGCAACGGCGTTTCCACTAACGACGCTCTCGCTATCCAGATGAAGCTTCTCGGCAATATCAGCGGATTCCCGATCGACGTTATTTGATGACATTCAAAAGCAGCTCCCTGAGGAGCTGCTTTTTTTGTTCCTTTTTTCATAAACTTGTATGATTTCAACAATTTTACACGCTTTTTTTATTCTGCTTTTTCGAATTAAACTCTTGCAAAACCGTCCCAACTGTGATATAATATTAAAGCTAATTGAAATATTTCGGCTTATGCCGTAAATCATACTTAATTATTCGGAGGTAATCTTTTATGTCAACTTTAGAGATCATCGGCGGTGTAGCAATACTCGTCATCAGCCTTATCGTTATTATCCTCTGCCTTCCACAGGAGCAGAAGTCACAGGACAGCATGACTGCAGCACTTACAGGCGCAAGCGCAGATTCTTTTTACGGTAAGAACGAGGGCAGGACTAAAGAGGCCATACTTGCAAAGATCACAAGAACTCTTTCAATACTCCTTTTTGTGGCTGTTCTTGCAGTAAACATCATACCGATCTTCGAGAAGTAAAAAAACTGCCCTGTGACCGCGGTCATGGGGCTTTACTTTTATTGCCGAAACTAAGGAGAATGAAATGGCAGAAAAACCAAAAAAGAAACAATCGGAGAAAAAACGCAGCTCGGCGGCTACAGTTGAAAGCTACAGAAACAAGATAGTCACCTTCCTAAAAGCCTATGGAAAAAAGTCTATGCCCTTAAGCGAGCTTGAATCGAAGTGCAGAACAAAAAAAGCAGGCAGAGAGAACTTCACTGCAGCCTTTTCCGAACTCCGTACAGAAGGTGTAGTAATGATGAAAAAGGGCATGAAGGCCGCTCTCTGCTCACGCATAAACGTGTATCCAGGCATGGTTACAAGGCTCAGCCGCACCTTCGGCTTCGCAGTCACTGACGACGGCACAGAGTACTTCATTCCCGGAAAATGTATGCTTGGTGCAATGCCCAACGACAGGGTACTCATATCCCCTATTGCCTCACGTTCTGGAGAGCCGGAGGGAGAGATACTTGATATACTTGAATTTGGCAGCTCTCAGCTCACCGGAAAGATAGAGTACGAGGACGGCAGGCCCTACCTCGTTCCCGATACTGCTTCACGGAATCATATAATAATAGTCCGAGAGGAAAGCATCCCTTTTGAAAACGGCGATAAGGTCCTTGCGGAAATAGTCTACCGCGGTAGGCGCCACGCTGAGCACAAAGTAAAGATAACCCTCGTTTTCGGAAGCTCGGAGTATGCGGCTTCCTCAGCTGCTTCAATACTCGTAATACACGGCGCTCCCACAGCCTTCCCGGAAGAGGTGCTGAAAGAAGCACGGAAGATATCTGAGGGAGGAGTACAGGAGTACTCAGTCAACAACCGCGAGGATCTACGCGATATGACAATATTCACCATTGACAGCGCAGAGTCCAAGGATCTCGACGACGCTGTATCACTGCAAAAAACGCGTAAGGGCTACTGCCTCGGCGTGCATATCGCCGACGTTTCCCACTATGTAAAAGGCAACAGCGCCTTAGACAAGGAGGCTCTTCTCCGTGGTACGAGCATATACTACGCGGATAAAGTGATCCCCATGCTCCCTCAGGAGCTGTCAAACGGTATCTGCTCCCTCAATCCCAATGAGGACAGGCTCACACTCTCTGCTTTCATGGAGCTTGACAAGGAGGGCGCTATGCTCTCCTACCGCTTCTGCAAAAGCGTGATACGCTCCCGTGTAAAGGGCGTATATTCTGAAATAAACCATATCCTCGACGGCAGTGAAAACGACGATATTGCCCAGAAGTACAAGGAAGTACGCAGCAGTATAATGCTTATGAACGAGCTTGCGGACAAACTCATAGCAAGGAAGAAGCTCCGCAGCGCTCCGGAGATAGAGACTAATGAGAGTAAGCTGCTCATAGGCGAAGACGGTATATGCTACGACGTCATGCCCCGTGAGCGCGGAAAGTCCGAACGTATAATAGAAGAGTTCATGCTCACTGCAAACGAAGCCGCCGCAAAGCTCGCCAAAGAGAAGAAGGTGCCCTTCGTTTACCGTATACACGAAGCTCCGCCGGAAGCCAAGACTGAGGCGCTCCATGAGATACTGCCGAAATACGGCTTTGAGTGCCCTCATTTTAGCGAGTTCAAGCCGATACACGCAGCCAAGATACTGGAAAGCGCAAGGGGCACGGACAAGTTCGAGGCTGTTAATATGCTGGTTCTGCGCTCAATGGCAAAGGCAAAATACTCCCCCGAGCCTCTCGGACATTTCGGGCTCGTCCTTGAGGATTACGCCCACTTCACCTCGCCTATACGCCGTTATCCAGACCTTGCTATACACCGGATAATCACGGATATACTTGCAGGCTACAACAGTGACTGGCTCAGCAAGCGCTATGCCGGCTTTGCCGTGAATGCCGCCGACCGCTCCTCAGCTGCGGAGATACGCGCTGTAACTATCGAGCGCGAGTGCGAAGACTGCTACAAAGCGGAGTATATGAAGGCTCATATCGGTGAGAGCTTCACCGCCAAGATATCAGGAGTGACCGAGTTCGGCTTCTATGCCGAGCTACCGAATACAGTTGAGGGACTTGTACATATCAGGAGCCTTCCAGAGGGCGAGTACGACTACACCGAGCCCGTATCCCTTACCGAGAGATTTACAGGGATATCCTATACTCTCGGACAGACCGTTCAAGTGGTCTGCGCCGCCGTAAATGTAAGCGACGGCACCATTGATTTTGTTATTGACGATGACGAACAGGAGGATATATAATGAAAAGAATAGCAATAACGCTTATCGCGCTGGCTCTTGCATCAGCGTCGGTATCCTGCATGGGAGAAAAGACAGGAAAAGCTCCCTCAAAGCCGGACAGCGAAAAAACTACCTCTGTGACCGAGTCTGACACAGAGGACGCAACTACTGCTCCCGTTACTACTACGGCTGCAAGATCTACCACTACACCGCCTGTGGTAACAACTCAGCCGGACCCACTCGGCGGTGGAGCCTTTGAGTACAACTCTGACGGAGCTGTAGTATTCAAGGAGGACAGCAGCAACTCAGAGGAACGTGTTCTCATACAGGCTGCACAGGCCCTCTTTGATTCAGCCTGCCGCACAGAATGGAACTTTATAGTCGGCTGTCCCTTCAAGACTGACGACAGCTTCATTGAAACAGGAGATTTCAACTGGCGCTACTATCACATATCCGACAGCAGTATAAAGACCTTTGCAGACGTTGAAAAGGCTTATTATAAGGTATTCAGCGACCGCTATCCCAACAAGGAGCTCTCAGAGATATTCGTCGAGAGCGACGGCGGAGTATATGCCTACTGCGGCTCAAAGGGCACGGATATCTACTATACTGGCTCAAAGGTAACAGGAATAAAGTCCAGAAGCGATGACGAGATCGTTTTCACAGTGGAGAATTACTACGACGGAAGCGATTACGGCGAGGGTGCTCACACAGAGACCGATGAATTCTCAGCAGTCATCGGAAGCGACAGCGTATGGAAGGCCGGAAAATTCCAGATGCCCTACTGATAAAAACAAGCCCGAAAGTGGTTCGGTTGAACCTCTTTCGGGCTTTATTATTAAAGTTAAGAAGCTTTTTATATATTAACTTCCTGACCGCCCAGCCTGCGGAAATAATCCTCGGCGTAATCGCGGTATTCGTTTCTGAAAGCCTCGTCGTTCTCCTTGACATCGTGAAGATAAGCATGAAGATTGGTCTTTTCGTCCGTCTCGATAAGGCAGCCAGCGATATTGGAGCAGTGATCGGACACACGTTCAAGGTTAGTAAGAACGTCCTGGAAGATATATCCCAGCTCGACTGTACATTCGTCGTTCTGCAATCTGCGGATATGTCTGTTTTTGAGCTCAGTGCTGAGATTGTCCACTACCTCCTCAAGCGGCTCTACTTTATGGGCTATCTTCAAATCGTTGTTCACATAAGCGTCAAACGACTTGTTGACATTCTCGCAGATAGCGTCAGTTATTACTATTATCTCGTTTATACACTCCTCAGAGAAGCTTATGCCCTTTTCGTGCATTTCCTGAACCGATTCCACAAGATTTACCGCATGGTCGGAAATGCGCTCGAAATTTCCGACGCAGTGCATCATCTTTGATACACTTCGGCTGTCGGCTCCTGTAATACTTGCCTTTGATAATTTCACAAGATAGCTGTTAATCTTGTCCTCATATCCGTCGATGATGTCCTCATTTTCGATTATTAGGTCACAGGCTTCCTCGTCGTATCCTTTCAGAAGTTTCATTGCCTTGATTATGGTCTCCCTTGTAAGTTCAGCCATCTGATTTGTAGCCGAGATACAGGTATGAACAGCTACGGCAGGGGTTTTAAGAAGAATCTCGTCCAAACCTGTGAGAGTTCTTCTAGGATCCTTGACTTCTTCCTTACCATCCCTTACGACTATCTTTGAGAGTGCAACAAGCTGCTTTGTGAATGGCATGAACATAACTGTGGTAGCGATGTTGAATATAGTATGCATAACCGCGATGCCCACGTATCCTACAGTCTTACTCATAATACTGAGATCAGCAACGTTCTGGAGTATCATTATTATCGGCAGTAGCACGAGAGTTCCAATTATCTTTATGATGATATGTGTCCATGCAACTCTCTTTGCATCCTTGCTCACGCCCATAGTAGAAAGCAGAGCCGTAACGCAGGTACCAATATTGCAGCCCATTATTATGGGGAGAGACATACCCCATGTAAGTCCGCCTGTCTTTGAGAAAGCCTGTAATATACCTATAGAGCCTGCCGAGCTCTGTATGATACCGGTGAATACAGTTCCGACCACAACGCCGAGCACTGGATTATGGAAGGCTGTGAGTATCCTCTGGAAATCCGGAGAATTTGCAAGAGGATCAACTGAATCCGACATTAGAGCCATACCTGTCATTAGTACTGCAAAGCCCACGAGTATACGTCCTACGTCCTTTTTCTTGTTCTTTTTTGCAAACATTATAAGGATAACTCCTGCCAGTGCTATAAGCGGTGAGAAGGATACAGGCTTCAGCAACCTAAGTATAAAGCTAACTATACCGCCCTCTCCCGAGTCCTTGATACCGTCAAGGCAGAGTATCCATGCAGTAAAGGTAGTACCGATATTTGAGCCAAAGCATACACCAACAGTTTGTTCAAGAGACATTATGCCTGAGTTTACAAAGCCTACCAGCATTACCGTCATAGCCGATGAGGACTGTATGGCGATAGTTACTCCCATACCTAGGAGTATAGCCTTAAGCTTGTTTGAAGTCATTTTTTTCAGTGCGACCTCGAGTTTGCCGCCTGTAAGCTTTTCAAGACCTGTTGACATTACATTCATTCCGTAGAGGAAAAAGGCAAGTCCGCCGAGCAGGGTGAAAATGTTAAAAATAGAGAATTCTTCCATACTTTTCTCCTGTCTGTCTTTCTTCTTTCTTATACTTTTATTTTCCCTTCTGATTATATTATAGCATTTTGTGTCATTGAGTCAATGATTTCCTCAATAGTTTAACGTGGATTTAACATAACACTACATCCATTCGTCATATCGCATAAAAAATGCCGCAGTATCCCTCAGAAAGAGATACTGTGGCATAATACAGCTATAATTTAGCCTTACTTCTTCTTTGACTTCTTTATATTCTTTTCATCTGCTTTTTCGGCAGCTTCCTCAACAGCCTCGATAACGTCCTCAAGATCGTCATCATCATCGTCACCGCCATCAACTCTTACAGCCTTTTTCTTATTATCGTTCAGAATTGCTGAAATAAATGCAATTGCAAGATAAACGGCAAATATTAGCATTTCAAAAACAATTATAAACTTTAACGAATTGCTTACAGCTTCACCTAAACTTGCTGAAGCAGATTTTGTTGCAGGAGCAAGAACTGTATAAGCATTAGCAAACTGAACGTTCTCAAAATAATCATTTGCAGTCTTTTCAGTAAGGTCAACAATATCGTTCACCTTCTTGTTGAGAGCTGCGAGATCGGCCTCTGTCTTTTCAATATTAGCCTTTGAGCTTGACTTGTTGGACTTGAGTGCGTCACGTCTTGACTCGTAGAACTTTATATCCTGCTTTGTCTGTGCAAGTAATGCTTCAACGGTAGTCTTCTGCTTGAACATTGCGTCATACTGTTCCGAATGAACTGTAGACTCCACGTCGGCTGTCTCGCCGTATACAGTGATCTGATCCTTTATATACTTATCAATGGAAGCGTCAAGGGCCCTTACGCGCTCCTCATACTCTTCCTTCTCGCGGCTTAAATTCTCTATCCTGTAATCATAGTAAGCAATGGCTGAATCCTTGTTCTTTGTAACATTGTTTACAGCGATATAAGATGATATCCTGTCAAGATCAATGCTGGTAACTGTCTTTGCATACTCGGAAAGATCATTAAAGGTATAGCCTGTTACACTCGAACGGAATGCTGTATTATCTTCCTCGTCAAGATCGTTAAGGTAGCTCCTCAATTCTCTAAGCGAATCCTTATAAAGGTCAACCTGCTGAGCATAATCGTAGCTATCCGTATCAACAGCAGTAACTGCTGCTCCGAGAGGCTTGTTGAAGCCGTAGAGCTGATAGAAGTAATCGCCGTAGCATTCAAGGAGAGTATTGAGCAGCTCTGCACCGGTAATCTTGTCAAAGCCAGCATTGCCATAATCAAATATAACAGTATACTTTGTAGGATAATACTTAACATCAAGCATTTCCTGTGCTGCCGAGAGAACACCGCTTGAAGCCTTATCCATTACACTGTTGTAAACCTTGAACTTATCATAAGCGTCCTGAGGTATTATATACTGGAACCTGATGTTGGATCTTACACTTTCCAACATTTCAAGGTCGATGCCCATTTCTGTAAGAGCCATTTCTATGACCTTGGGGCTCTTCACGGTCTCTATGTCGAACTTTCCGCCCTTTTTGGGATCGAGACCCTGCTCTATTCCATCATAGGTAAAGCTTATGATAGCCTGTGCAGGATAGCTGCTTGAGAAAGTTTTAAGTGCTGATAACGAAAAAACAGCAATACCGGCTATTATCGCCAGAACTATCCATAAAACGAGAAATCTCTTAAGCTGCCTGAAGACAGACGAAAAGGATATAATGACCCTATCCTCATCTTCCTGATTCTTGATCGTGATATTGAGATCACGTCCATTATTCTTAGCCATTTTAACCTCCGATTTATTATACATTTAGTCAGATTACGACAGAATATGCCGTAAAGATAATTATATCACTAAAGGAATACAACGTCAATAGCAGGATAAAATTTCCGGAAACAGGCTTGTTTTCACCAAACCGCACCTCCCGGTATCTAACATTAATGTCTCGCCTCTGCTTATGCCATATGACCTTTTGCTTTTATAACATCAACGACTCTGTCAACGCAGCTGCGGCATACAGCCTCGTCCTCAGCCTCTACCATGACTCTTACAAGAGGCTCTGTACCGCTCTCGCGGACGAGTATTCTTCCTGAATCGCCAAGCTCTGCTGCGACCTTGTCCACCTCTGCACGTACATCGGAGTCTGCCTGAGCAGCAGCCTTGTCCTTTACCTTAACATTTTCAAGGACCTGAGGATATACCGTAAATGGAGCAGCAAGCTCGCTGAGTTTCTTCTGGCGCGACATTATTACCTGCATTATCTTGAGGCTGGTGAGGATACCGTCGCCTGTAGAGGCATACTTGGAGAATATGATATGTCCCGACTGTTCGCCGCCGATGCAGCAGCCGTGCTCCTTCATGTATTCATATACATATTTGTCGCCTACAGCAGTCTTTGCGTAGTCAACGCCTATCTCGTCGAAGGCTCTGTAAAGACCGAAGTTGGACATTACTGTAGTAACCACTGTATTGTTTATGAGCTTTCCGCGCTCCTTCATATATCTTCCGTATATGTAAAGGATATGGTCGCCTGTGATAACATTGCCCTTTTCGTCCACGCAGAGGCATCTGTCAGCATCGCCGTCATAAGCAAAGCCTGCGTCCAGCCCCTTCTCCACTACGAATTTCTGGAGTCCCTCAATATGTGTGGAGCCCGCATTGTTGTTGATATTTATACCTGTAGGCTCAGCGTTGATAACGTAGGTCTCAGCGCCGAGAGCTTCAAATACTGATTTTGCTATATTCCATGCTGCGCCATTAGCACAGTCAAGACCTATCTTCATTCCTCTGAACGAGTACATTCCAAGGGATATAAGATAACCGAGATAGCGGTTTCTTCCTGATACGTAGTCAACACTCTTGCCTATTTTCTCGCCGTGAGCAAAGGGAACCTCCTCCCACTTCTGACCAAAAGCCTCAAGCTTGCCGTCAAGGTAAGCTTCAACGAGGTCTATCACCTCGTCCTCCATTTTCTCGCCCTGACCGTTAATGAGCTTTATACCGTTGTCATAGTAAGGGTTGTGGCTTGCTGAGATCATGATACCGCAGTCAAAGCTGTCAACTCTTGATATATATGCGACAGATGGCGTAGTAGTAACGTGGAGAAGGTATGCGTCCGCACCGGAAGCGGTAAGACCGCCTACCAGCGAGTATTCGAACATATAGCTCGAACGGCGTGTATCCTTTCCTATAACTATACGCGCAGCGCTGTCATCACCGTTTCTTCTTTTGAGTTCCCCGTAGTACCAGCCCAGAAAACGTCCTACTCTGTAGGCGTGATCTGCTGTAAGGTTTTCGTTTGCTGTTCCTCTGAATCCGTCAGTTCCAAAATATTTTCCCACTTTATTAAATCTCCTTATAACCAGTTTTTATACTGAAAGTCCGTTCACGGACCAACAATGATTTAATTATAGCACTTTGTACAACAAACGTCAATGCTTTTCGTGAAATTGTTCTTAATTAATATTTATTAATGTATATAGTGACATAAAAAATACTTCCCCTATATTATACGTATCATACAGTCAAAACTCTCAGGTATTTCCAAAAATTTTCACGTATTTAAAAATTTTCCTTCCGAGGAGCAATTTTCTATTGCAAAAGATAAATATTTGTAGTATAATAAAAAATAGTATAAAATCGGGTATTATGGCTAAATGCGCCCGAATCAAAAGGAGGAACAAAATTGGCTAAGTCAAAAGCTACGGGCACAAAGTCCAAGAACAGTGCTGCCCGCAACAAGATCGGCAGTACCAAGCCAGCCGTTACAGCCGCAGACATCATAGCCGAGAAGAACGGCAGAAAAATGAAGCCCTATGTGTATATCGCTTCATTCCTGATACCATTTCTTCTGACATTCGTGTCATACATTGGTTTTGATGTTTATCCATTTGGCGAACGCTCGGTCCTGACTCTTGACCTCAACGGTCAGTATATTTACTACTTTGAAGCACTAAGAGATGCATTCTGGGGTGACGGAAGCATTTTCTACAGCTGGAGCAGAAACCTTTCCGGAGGCTTCATGGGTATCATAGGATACTATCTTGCCAGCCCATTTACCCTTATAGTTATGCTGCTTCCGAGAAAGATGATACTCGAAAGCGTAATGATAATGCAGATGACAAAGGTCGGTACAGCAGGTCTCACCTTCTGTGTATACGCGCAGAAGTCCAAGAAGCTGAGACCGCTCCAGTCTGTCATGTTCTCCACTATGTATGCTATGATGGCTTACGTCGTTATCCAGCTCATAGACCCCATGTGGATCGACGGACCAGTATTTCTGCCGCTGATAATACTCGGTGTGGAATACCTTGTAGATGACGGACGGAAGATAAACTACATCATACCCACAGCGCTGATGTTCATCGCCAACTTCTATATCGGCTACATGATAGCCTTTTTCATTGCCCTTTACTTCTTCTACTATGTATTCTTCGGAACAAACAGGAAATTCAAGGACATAACTGAATATTTCAAGGTATTCGTAAGAATGGGCATATCCACGGCGGTAGTCCTGATGTGCAGCCTTATAATGATACTGCCGGTATACAACGCTCTTGCACTGGGTAAGTTCGACTTTTCACAGCCCGACTACAGCTACAAGGCAATGTTCAATCCCCTCGAACTGATACCGTGTCTGCTGCCAAACCAGTACTACTCCGTAAACGTTGACGAGGGCACACGCTACTATGGACGTCCTGAGATATACTGCGGTGTGCTCACATTCGTGCTTATACCTCTGTTCTTCATGAACAAGAAGATAAAGGTAAACAAGAAGATTGGCTACGGTCTCCTTTCCTTCGTACTCCTTTTCAGTATGTACGTAAAGCCCATAAACATGATGTGGCACGGTGGTCAGGATCCTAACTGGCTCCCCTACAGATATTCCTTCCTGCTCTCATTTGTATTCGTATCAATGGCAGCAGACATCTTCTCACACCTGGAGGGCTATAAGCTGTCCGCGCTCAGTACGGGCATATCGGCATCTGTTATCGGTATCCTGACGCTGTTATTCTGCGCTATGATGAAGAAATTCAACTACAGTCAGGAAAAATACCCTTATGTAGCCATCCTCCCCTACAAGGACAAGATGAACCGCGGCTCAGATTCGTGGGAAGAGCTCTGGCTCGGAACTATTGCATTTGGGCTTATACTCGGCGCGATATACCTTATAGGCGTTTACTGGTACAGCCATTCCAAGACCTCAAAGGCAAGGAACGCCATAACTGTGGCAATGGCTTGTCTCATATTCTTTGAAACAGGCTACAACTGCTATGACTCCTTCAGAAAGATATTCAAGGAAGTCGGAAACTCCGACCGCAGCACATACACAGATATAATGACAGCTCCCAACGTCGTAAAGGAGCTTGAAAAGCGCGACGGAGGCTTCTACCGCGCGGAAAAGACCTTCAACCGAATGGTAAACGACGATCTCGCCTACGGTCTTAAAGGTATATCTCACTCCAGCTCGGTAATGAACTCAAGAGCTATCACCTTCATAGAAACAATGGGTTACTTCACTCAGAGCTTCGAGTCCAAGTACGAGGGCTGTAACCCTGTTGCAGATTCGATACTCGGCATAAAGTACGTCCTTGACGACAAGAACAGACGTCCCACTGGAAGTGAGATGCTCGATTCCTCTTATAAATACTTCTTCTCAGCCGAGTACAAAAAGGATCACGACGTACCTGCTTCTATGGATATCTACGAGAATCCCAACGCACTCGGCATCGGATATATGGCAAATGCAGATATCCTCAAACTCACGGCACTCGGTAACGACAATCCCTTCAACAGTCTAAACAACTTCCTCAGCGCTATGGCAGGAAGCACAACAGACTTTGCAAACCTCACACCGAGACAGTACTACGTTCCGTTTGACTATACCGTAAAGTACGACGATACAAAGGTATACCTCCACGACTACAACAACAATGGCACTATCCATGACTGCTACGAAGCCTTTGCAGGCGTTGACGACGCAGTTGTAAACGTTGACGTTACTGTTCCCAAGTCCGGAAACATCTATATGCACCTCGGCTCGGAAATGAGAAAGCAGGTCAACGTATGGGTCGGCGTAAAGGACAGCGACGGCATATATAAGGGACAGAAGTCCGGAACCACCAACTATGATGGCTATGGCACCTACTTCAATACCAATTCATCGCCTATCGTAAGAATGGGTCCATTCGAAGAGGGAGACGAGGTCGAGATCAGACTTACCATACCGCCTACAGGCGATCACGGTCAGTATACCGGAAGCAACGAATATATGATGGTAAGAAAGAACGCTGGTTTCAACTTCTACTACCTCGACGAGGAAGCATTTAAAGAAGACATTGCGAAGCTTCAGGACAACTCCTGGAACCTCGATATGAGCAAGACCAACGACAGATACCTTATAGGCGATGTTGACGCATCAGACGGTGAAATACTCATGACCTCGATTCCCTACGAGCCCGGCTGGGAGGTAAAGATCGACGGAAAGACAGTACAGAGCCAGATACTCGAGGA
>NZ_JAGCFH010000173.1 GCF_017650195.1 Ruminococcus sp.
CAGTTCAAATCTGGGTGGCGCCTCCAAAGGACATCTGTTATAACAGATGTCCTTTGGAGGCGCCACCCAGATTTGAACTGGGGATCAGGGTGTTGCAGACCCACGCCTTACCACTTGGCTATAGCGCCGTCTTTGGAGCGGATTACGAGGCTCGAACTCGCTACCTCCACCTTGGCAAGGTGGCGCTCTACCAGATGAGCTAAATCCGCATAATGGCGACCCCGAACAGATTCGAACTGTCGACCTCCTGCGTGACAGGCAGGCGTTCTAACCAACTGAACTACGAGGCCAAAGAATTGGTGGGGACTACAGGGCTCGAACCTGTGACCCTCTGCTTGTAAGGCAGATGCTCTCCCAGCTGAGCTAAACCCCCACACTATCTTCTGTTCATCGGTTAATCAGTTCCGACGACTTTAATATTATACCACGTCAAACGATTCTTGTCAAGGCTTTTTTGAAAAAAATTCAAAAAAAATTTCTTTAGTAATAACTACATCTGTTGTATGAGAATCATATTGACTTTTACCTTGAGCAATGGTAGAATTATTCTTGTAAAAGGTGAAAAAAACGAAAAGCATAATGTACTGTTTTTTCACTCTTTTCCGGCAAATGATATTCTAGAATGTACTTACTCTTGTCCGGATATTAAATTACAGAGATTATATGGAAGATGAATGCTAAGAATATGATGAACACAATGATGAATAAATGTATGCTTTGTCCCAGGAAATGCGGTGCAGACAGAACAACCGAGAGGGGCTTCTGTGGTGCTGGCAATAAAATCACTGTAGCAAGAGCCAGTCTTCATAAATGGGAAGAACCTTGTATATCATATAAAAACGGTGCAGGTACAATTTTCTTCTCCGGCTGTAACCTTCACTGTTGCTTCTGCCAGAATAATAAGATAAGCAACAAATTTTTCGGAAAGGAAATAAGTGAAAAGGAGCTTGCTGATATATTTCTCTCTATACAGGATAAAGGAGCCGACAATATCGACCTTGTTACTCCAACTCATTTTGTACCGTATATTATTAACGCTCTTGATATAGTAAAGCATAAACTTAATATCCCGGTTGTTTACAACTGCGGCGGATATGAAACATGTGAAACTATCGAACTACTTAACGGATATATCGATATATATCTGCCTGATATAAAGTATTTTTCATCAGAGATATCACAAAAGTACTCAAACGCTCCTGATTATTTTGAAATCGCTTCCGCTGCAGTTCTGACAATGATTAAACAAATAGGAAGTTTGCAATATAACTGCGAAGGAGGACTTATAAAAGGTACTATTATTCGTCACCTCGTTCTCCCCTCTCAAAGACATGACTCCATGAATATCATGAAATGGATAGCAAATAATACTTCATCTAACGATGTACTTGTAAGCATAATGAATCAGTATACTCCTTTTGATTTTATTTCTGACGATCACAAAGAACTTAAACGACACGTTACTAAAATGGAATACAACAGTGTTGTGAATTATGCGGCTGAACTTGGTATAAAAGGTTTTACACAACAAAAAAGCTCAGCTTCAGAAGAATATGTTCCTGATTTTGACCTAACAGGAATATAAAAAGCTCCTTCAAGGAGCTTTTTTATTGCATAAATTAGTTTATTGCTATCTTTTTAGTTATGCAAACCATTTCACCTTTAATATCAATCTTTACACTGTCGCCGCTTTTAATTCTTCCTTTCACTATCATTTTAGAAATCGCATTTTCAATAAGCTGCTCCGCTTTTCTGCGAATCGGTCTTGCGCCGTATTTGGACATGTATCCTGCATTCGCAATAGCTTCAACAATGTTCTGAGTAAATTCAAGTTTGATACCAATTGAGCCGGCTCTTTGTCTAAGCTTTTCAAGCTCCATAAGTCCAATTTTCATCATATCTTGCTTACTTAACGGTCTGAACATTATGATGTCATCTATCCTGTTGATTATTTCGGGTGAGAAAAACTCTTCCAAGGCTTCCTTTACTCTTTTATCAGTATTATCTACGCTTGTTTCAGAAAAGCCAACTGAATGTTCTGTAGTAAGCTCCTTAGCGCCGACATTTGAAGTCATAATTATAAAACAGTTCCTAAAGCTGACACTTCTCATCATAGAATCTGTCATTACACCATCATCAAGCACTTGTAAAAGAATATTTAGAACGCTCGGATGAGCTTTTTCTATCTCATCAAGAAGAATAAGTGAATAAGGATTTCTACGAACCCTCTCGCACAAATTCTTTTCACCGCTGTCATAACCCGCATACCCCGGCGGAGCGCCAATGAGCTTTGATACGGAATGTTTTTCCATATATTCAGACATATCTATCCGGATAAAGCTTTTTCTGCCGTCAAAAACAAAGTATGCAAGAGCCTTTGCAAGCTCTGTCTTTCCAGTACCGGTCGGGCCTGTAAACAGGAATGATGCTATAGGTCTATTTTTGTCACGAAGTCCGCATTTTGAGCGGTATATAGCTTCCGTTACTTGCTCTATTGCCTCATCATGCCCTACTACACGAGCTAAAAGGCTTTTTTTTAGTCCAGTAAGGAGTTCAGTTTCCTTTGTACTTATTCTTGGTACAGGTATACCTGTTTTTAATGATATAACGCTGAAAAGGTCTTCCTCTGTTACTGTTGTACCTCTATTGTCTTCAAAATGCTTTTTGAATTCATTTATACTATGGTTTTCAAGCTTTATAAGCTCTGTATCACGCTCTATTACAGGTACGCTGCTTCTCAATTTTGCGCATGCACAGGCTTCATCAAGAATATCTATTGCTTTATCCGGCAAAAATCTGTCATTTATATACCTCTGCGATAAAGTAACTGACATATTTATTATCTCATCACTTATTACTGTACCGTGATATTCCTCATAATTTCTCCGTAGTCCTTTTAATATGTCAATACAGCTGTCTGTATCGGGCTCACCGATATGCACAGGCTGAAAACGCCGCTCAAGCGCTGCATCCTTCTCGATTGTCTTTGAATATTCACTATATGTGGTCGCTCCTATAATCTGAAGCTTATCCCTTGCGAGCAAAGGTTTCATTATATTTGCTGCATCAATTGCTCCCTCTGCCGCACCTGCACTGACTATCATGTGTATCTCATCAATAAACAGGATTATATTCTCGGCTTTTAGTACTTCGTCAATACACGCTTTTACCCTCTCTTCAAAATCGCCACGATACTTTGCTCCCGAAAGGATAGCTGTAAAATCAAGAGAAAAGATAAATTTGTTTTTCAGGTCGTCTGGAACAAGATTACGCATAAATAGAGCGGCTATACCTTCAACCACCGCTGTTTTACCAACTCCTGCTTCACCTACAAGACACGGATTATTTTTCTTCCTTCTTGAAAGTATCTGTAATAATCGGCTTATTTCCGCTTCCCTGCCGATAAGCGGATCCGTCCTTTTTATTAAATCTGGATCCGTCATGTTTTTTCCGAACCTGTAAAGATTTGGCAGCTGGCTCTGCTTTAGCTTTATTGATTCACGCTGTCTTATTGCTTCACCTTCGTCTATTATTCCACAAAGCTCATTTATAATATAAGCAATATTGCATTCAGCTTTTTTCAACACCATAAAAGCACTACATGAAGGCTCTTTTATTATTGAAGCAAGTATATGTTCAGGAGCTGCCTTAACACTGCCATTTTCTGAAGCTATCATGAAGGAGAGTTCAAGTATTCTCTTTATAGCCGCAGTAAAAAAACGTTGATTCAATATTGACGGAGTTCCCTCTCCCACCATTCGTATTATCTCATTTTTGATAATTTCGTATGTTGTACCACATTTTATAAGAATATCAGCTGCCTGGGAATTTCCTTCCCCGATTATCGAAAGCAGTATATGTTCGCTCCCGACATAAGTATGTCCAAGCTCAGAAGCATATTCTATCGCTTTATCAATAATGCTTAATGAACGTCGTGTAAATTTTTCACTGTTTATCATTTGGCACACTCCTTTTGTTTTCCTTACATATATTATGCCATTTTTTTACTGAGATATATGTCGATATAACAAGACTGTCCATATCTGTAACACTTTTTTTTAGCCGGCATATTATATACTATGAAACGCGGAAAGCGGTTCATATACATTATTCTAAGGAGTTGCTTTAATATGTGTAATTCATGCTTTGGTGGAAACAATGGTTGGTTCGTTATAATTCTTATCCTTCTTGTTGTAATTCTTTTCTCAGGTTGCGGATGTGGCGGCAACAGCTGTGACTGTGGAAACAACAACTGCGGATGCGGCTGCTGATTCTCATATAATCTGATAAGCACAAAAAACCTCCTATGATAAACCATAGGAGGTTGATTATTATTCAGCTTTGAGGAGCTTATTCCTTCTGTTTGTCAGAAGAGGCTCCACATTATTAATAACGCAGTCAGCAGTAACAGTAACCTTTGCTATGCTGCCGTCCGATGGAACAGTAAACATTGTTTTCATAAGTATTGACTCAAGTATAGATCTAAGTCCACGGGCACCTGTCTTCTGAACGATAGCTTTTTTCGCTATTTCGATAAGAGCAGCATCGTCTATCTCAAGCTCAATATCATCATAGCTGAAAAGCTTTTTGTACTGTTTGATAAGAGCGTTCTTTGGCTCTGTAAGTATCCTTACCAGTGAAGCCTCGTCAAGCTCGTCAAGTACAGAGATTACAGGAAGTCTACCAACAAATTCAGGAACCATTCCGAATTTAACAAGATCTTTTGGAACAACCTGTTTAAATAGATTGTTTAGATCTTCATTGTTTGACTTCAACTCACCGCCAAAGCCTATAGGAGACTTGCCGATACGTTTCTGAATCTGTCTTTCAAGTCCGTCAAACGCACCACCACATATAAACAGTATATTCTTTGTGTTTATCTGTATGACCTCCTGATTAGGGTGCTTTCTACCGCCCTGAGGAGGAACATTTGAAACAGTTCCCTCAATTATTTTGAGAAGAGCTTGCTGAACACCTTCACCGCTTACATCACGAGTAAGCGAGGTATTCTCGGATTTCCTTGCGATCTTATCTATCTCGTCAATATATATGATTCCACGCTCAGCAGCCTTGATATCAAAATCAGCAGCCTGGATAAGACGCAGAAGTACATTTTCAACGTCGTCTCCTACATAACCCGCTTCAGTTATCGTTGTCGCGTCTGCGATCGCAAACGGTACGTTAAGCAACTTCGCAAGCGTCTGAGCCAAAAAAGTCTTGCCAACACCAGTGGGACCTAGAAGGAGAACATTGCTCTTTTGTAGCTCTACGCCATCATTTGACGGGAAGTCCTTTTCGTTCTCCTGGCTCATTATTCTTTTATAATGATTGTATACTGCAACAGAAAGCGATATCTTCGCTTCATCCTGACCGATAACGTATTCATCAAGGAATTCTTTTATCTCCTTAGGCTTCATGAGCTTAATGGTAGATACATCGTTATCGTTTTCACTTTTTGATGCTTTTCTGTGCGCCTTAGCTACTCCGGGTCCATACAACATTTCATAGCAGTACGTTACACACTCATCACAAATATTGGACGAACCAGCAGAAAACATACTACGTACCCGGTTTTCCCCTTTTCCGCAAAAGCTGCACGATTTGAACGTTTCAGCCATTTAATCCCCCTACCTTTTCGTAATTACTTTATCAATAAGTCCAAACTCAAGAGCCTCCTGGGCTGTCATGTAATTATCTCTTTCACAAGCTGAATGGATTTCTTCAACGCTTTTGCCAGTATTTGCTGCGATTATCTCTTCAAGGCGATCTCTTGTTCTTTCTAGATTCTTCGCGTGTATCATGATATCAGTCTGCTGACCGCCAAGACCGCCACCTATAAGAGGCTGATGTATCATTATCTCACTGTTCGGAAGAGCAATACGCTTTCCCTTAGCACCTGAGGAAAGCAAGAAAGCTCCCATTGAAGCAGCCATACCAATGCATATCGTAGAAACATCACACTTGATGTAATTCATTGTATCGTATATAGCCATACCAGCTGTAACAGAACCGCCGGGACTATTTATATACAATGATATATCCTTCTCTGAATCCTGACTTTCAAGATAAAGTAGCTGAGCTACAACAACACTTGCTGTCGCATCATTTACCTGATCTGAAAGCATTATGATTCTGTCATTCAGCAGACGTGAATAGATATCATAGGATCTTTCTCCTCTGCTTGTCTGTTCAACGACGTAAGGTACAAGTACGCTCATATTTAATCGCCCTTTCTTTTAAAAACAGTTGTCCCACAATAGGCTGCGGGACAACTATATATTCTATGATTGTTTGTCGGATTAAGTCTTATTCAGCCTTGTCCTTGGCAGCTGTATTGTCTACAACGGCATTTTCTTTTACAAAATCTATAGCCTTCTGTACTTTAAGATCTGTTGTGTAATCATCAAGAGGTATAAAACGCTTAACAGTTTCAACATCCATATTATTGGCTGCTGCGATCTCACCGAGACCGTTGTTAATATCTTCCTCGCTTACCTCGATCTTCTCGAGCTCAGCGATCTTTTCAAGAGCAAGTCTAAGCTTAACCTCATTAGTAGCTCTTTCTCTGTATGTCTCTCTGAATGAATCCATATCCATTCCTGTGTACTGGAAGTAAAGCTTGATGTCCATACCCTGCTGCTGGAGCTGCTGCTCAAAAGATCTCATAAGAGCATCTATTCTCTGCTCATACATACAGTTAGGAATAGGAGAATCAACCTTTTCAATGAGAGCGTTCATAACTGCGTTGTCAAATTCTGAGTCAGCCTGCTGTACTGCAGCCTCCTCAAGCTTTGACTTTATATCATCTTTGTATTCTGCAACTGTTTCAAACTCTGTTGCATCCTTTACAAGATCATCGTTGATCTCAGGAAGCTCTTCGTAGCTTATGCCCTTGAGCTTGCACTTGAAAGTTGCTTCTTTGCCAGCATAATCAGCCATCTGATAGTTCTCAGGGAATGTAACATTTACATCGAACTCGTCACCTATATTGTGACCAACTATCTGGTCCTCAAAACCAGGAATAAACTGTCCGCTGCCAAGACGAAGCGGATGATCTTCTCCCTTTCCGCCTTCAAAAGCTTCATCGCCGAAGAAACCTTCAAAATCAATGATTACTTCATCATCAAGCTGAGCAGCTCTGTCATCAACCGAAACGATACGAGCATTCTTCTTCCTGATGATATCTATCTGCTTGTCTATATCCTCGTCAGTAATTTCCTTAACTTCCTTGGGAGCCTTGATTCCCTTGTAATCAGATATCTCGATCTCAGGCTTTGTAACGCATACAGCCTTGAGCTCAACGCCCTCAGCCTTGTCGATAGACGTTACCTCAACGTTAGGTCTGTCAACGAGCACAAGACCCGTTTCCTTTACAGCAGCATCGATCTCGGGACCAAGAAGAGAATTGATAGCACCTTCGTAGAATGCGCCCTCACCGAACTCTCTCTCAGCAAGCTTTCTTGAAACCTTACCCTTTCTGAAACCTCTGATCTGGATATTTTTCTTCTGACGCTGATATTCCTTTTCAACAGCAGTTTCAAAGGTCTCAGGATCAATAGAAATTACTAACTCTGTAGTATTCACATCTGTTTTGTTTGATGATTTTAAACTCATTTTAATACGTCCTCCAATATTTATATAACATACTTGGAATATTATACCACATTTCCAAGAATTTTTCTACTGATTTTTTTTACTTCTGCATAATGCACAATTCAAAAAATTTTCTCAGGCACAAATTGTAAATAATCACCTGATATCAAATGAAAGTTAACATCGTCATAAGTGTTTTTTACACACAATTCATGCGCTGACCTACCGTGAATATGTCCGTAATAGCAGTCCTTTATTTTATATCGGTAAAGTATCTCGAGAATGTCATAATTAAAATTTGTTGCAAATATCGGCGGATAATGCAGGAAAACAATTGGTATCAGTCCTGCGTCTACAGCTGATTTTACTGACATTTCAAGCCTTTGTACTTCTCTTTTTAGTATCTTCTCATCCTGGGTTTCACCAGGCATATTTACCCAGCCTCTCGTGCCACAGATACCATAATTCCCGTATTTATAGTGATTATTATGCAATATTCTTATGGAAGAACAGCCCTCAGCTGACAGAAAGCCCTCCATTTTCTTCATGGTCGTCCACCAGTAATCATGGTTTCCTTTTATAATGATCTTCTGTCCAGGCAGATTTTCTATAAATCTGAAATCAGGAGCAGCCTCTTCAAGGGACATTCCCCATGAAATATCCCCAGGAATGACTATAGTATCCTCATCTTTAATTAATTCAAGCCAGTTCTTCTCGATCCGCTCTTGATAATCGCTCCATCCGTTGAAAACACTCATAGTTTTCTCAGGATTACCCTTACACAGGTGCAGATCAGCCATTACGAACAAGCTCATCAATCAAATGCCCAGTGTTCTGAGCACGTAAGCCTTCTGCTCTGCTTTGTCTATTACATCAGTAAAACGCTCAGGCTTGTATTTAAGGTCTGCAAGAGCTGCCGGAACAGGTATATCCGAAAGCTCAGCTATCTTATCCACCTTATCATATTCATCAATATCGGATTTTTTGCCTTCAAGAGCCTCAAGCACAGCTGCACTGAACTTATACGGGCTTGCTGTCGAAGCGATGACTGTCTTTGTTGTGTCACCAGTAGTCTCCTTATAGTCTTTATAAACCTTTACAGCAACAGCTGTATGTGTGTCGCAGGTATATGAATACTTCTCATAAATAGAATGAATTGTTGCTTTTGTCTGACCGTCGTCACAGAAGCCAGCAGCAAATTCTTCCTTCAGCTTCGCCTTGACTTCAGAACTAACCTCATATCTACCTTCTTTTGAAAGCTTTCCGAACCACTCACGAATAAGCGAGTCGTTTCTACCTGTCATCAAATAAAGAAGTCTTTCAAGGTTACTGGAGATGAGAATATCCATTGATGGAGAAACAGTTGAATAGAACTTCCTGTTTCTGTCGTAAACACCTGTATTTATAAAATCAGTGAGCACATTGTTAATATTTGAGGCACATATAAGCTTATTAACAGGTATTCCCATATGCTTTGCATAGTAAGCAGCAAGGATATTTCCGAAATTTCCAGTTGGAACAACTATGTTTATCTTATCACCTAGAGCTATCTCGCCGTCCTTTACCAGCTCTGCATAAGCAGAAACATAGTAAACTACCTGCGGAACTAGACGTCCCCAGTTGATAGAATTTGCGCTTGAGAATATCATTCCCTTGCTGTCAAGAGCAACTTTTACATCATCATCGGTAAAAATAGCCTTAACACCGTTCTGGCAATCGTCAAAATTTCCTTTTATCGCACATACACCAACGTTTGAGCCTTCCTGAGTCTTCATCTGACGCTTCTGCATAGGACTTACTCCGTCCTCAGGATAGAAAACAAGGATAGATGTACCTTCGACGTCCTTGAAGCCTTCAAGTGCCGCCTTTCCAGTATCACCAGAGGTTGCAACAAGAATAACTATCTTCTTGTTAAGCTTTATCTTTTTTGCCGAAGTCGTAAGGAAATAAGGAAGTATCTGAAGGGCCATATCCTTGAAAGCGCAGGTCGGACCGTGCCATAACTCAAGCATATATGTACCGTCAAAAAGATGCGCTATCTCGGCAATGCTCTCTGTCTCAAAATTATTTGTACTGTAAGCATTGTCCGTACAGTAATGTATCTCTGCTTCTGTAAAATCAGTAAGGTACTTTGCAAACACATAAGCAGCTCTGTCAGCATACTTCATATCGCCGATAGACTTTATCTCTTCCATGGTAAGCTGAGGAATGCTCTCTGGAACAAAAAGTCCGCCTTCAGCTGAGATACCCTGTGTTATGGCTTCAGCACTGCTTACCTTGACATCGCTGTTTCTTGTGCTGTTATAGAACATATTATCACCCTTTAAAATATGAGATTGTAGCCTGTTGTATTATAGGCATTTGTAATATAATCACCGTTATCAGCAATTATATCTATCATACCGCCCTTTATGCGGTAATTACTTTCAATTATTCTGCAGCCCGCTCTTTGAGGTACACGTATACGTTCTCCTCACAAAGCCAGCCAATTTCAGGTTTATTCGTATAGTTTTTTCAGGAATGTCTTCCTGTGTACGTCAGATATGCCAAATTCCGCAATTTTTTCATAATGTAGTTTTGTGCCATATCCCTTATGCTTGATGAAGCAATACTGGGGATACTCCTCATCGAGTCGGCACATATAACGGTCACGGGTTACCTTTGCAAGTATCGAAGCAGCAGCAATGGAAGCAGAAACTGCATCACCGTGTATAACGTATCTGCGTTCGCATTCTAGCTCCGGCAGCCTGTTTCCGTCTATAAGAGCAAGATCAGGCTTTATTCCAAGTCCTTCAACAGCTCTTTTCATTGCAAGCATAGTAGCATTGAGGATATTCAGTTCATCTATCTCCTGAACACTTGCAGAAGCTATGCAATATGCAACGGATTTTCCAATTATCTCATCGTAAAGCAATTCGCGACGCTTTTCTGGTATCTTCTTGCTGTCATTAAGATAATCTATAAGAACACCTTCATTAAGTATGACAGCAGCTGTATACACATCTCCTGCAAGAGGACCTCTGCCGGCTTCATCTACTCCGCATATTATAGGGAACTCTTTTCTCAAAGCCGAATCGTAATTAAAAAGTTCCTTATGAAGGATTATTCTTGGCATAACTGCTCCTTCTGAGGCGGAGACTCAAGGGTTATTCTGCCTAACTTTCCGCTTCTGAATTCATCAAGAACGGTTATTGCAGCCCGTTCTGTGTTTATTTCACCGCCGGAGATCATCATTCCGCGTTTTTTTCCAACTTTTTCAAGCAACTCAAGTCCGGTATCCTCGGAGGTAAATTCTATTTTGTACCGTTCCTTCAATGAAACCGGATATTCACTGGCAAGGTATACAAGCAACTTCATTGCAAGAGTTTCAATATCGAGAATATCATCACTTATCGCACCTGTAAAAGCAAGCCTTACAGCTGCATCTTGATCCTCAAATTTCGGCCACAATACTCCGGGCATATCAAGCAGTTCCGTATTATTATCGAGCTTCACCCATTGCTTTGTACGAGTTACACCAGGACGATCCTCGACCTTGGCACGCTTAGAGCCTGCTAACTTATTTATAAGAGAAGATTTGCCGACATTTGGTATGCCTACTATCATTAACCTAACCGAAGATGTCGACATTCCGCTCTTTTTTCTTTTTTCCATAAGTTCTTTAAGAACAGTGTTCTTTATTGCCGGAATGATAGACTTTATCCCTTTGCCAGATCTACAGTCTATAGCAATAGCCTCTTTTCCACATGAACGGAAATAGTTGATCCAGAACTGAGTCGTCTTTTCATCAGCAAGATCACATTTATTAAGGAGCACTGCTCTCGGCTTGTTTTTAGTCATTTTATCCATTTCTGGATTTTGACTACTCAACGGAGTACGTGCATCTACAATCTCTACGACCGCATCTACTAAAGACAGATTCGAAGCGATAAGTCTTCTGGTTTTTGCCATGTGTCCAGGGAACCACTGGATCTGCTTCATATCAATACTATCCATATATGCCTCCCTTTTCGCTGTGATAAGACGTTAAGTAATTATTTATTATTGAACATCAAAAGCTTAAAGTTAAGCTTATCAGAATGGTAATATCTTAACAATGCCTTACCATATATCTCGTCTTTTTTAATAAGACCTACTTCACCATTTCTGCTGTCTGCCGAAACTGTTCTGTTGTCACCCATAACAAAATAATATCCTTCTGGTACAGTTAACGGAAAATCAAAAGCACAAGGATTGAAATTCATGACATCCTTGATATACGGTTCATTTAGCACCTTTCCGTCAACAGTTACTTCCTGATTTTCTGCATCTATATTGATAGTCTGACCAGGCTCTGCGATAACTCTCTTGATAATACATTCTTTAAGGCGCGAACCGTTAATATCCTTCTGGTATACCTTTCCTTCACCATCAAGGAGATATGCATAATCATTGTTGATTATGATTATATCACCGTAATGCGGACCGCTGTAAACTGTGGACATAAAGATCCTGTCCTTACCCAAAAGTGTATTTTCCATGGACGGTCCCATAACGGTTACAGGGTGGAGCAGATATGTAAATATCATTATTATAACAAAAACTGTAAGGAGAGTGGATTCGACTATTTCAAGTATATCATCTACAACCTTGCTTTCCTTTTTCTCAGCATTAGACTCTTCTTCGTCGTCCTCTTCGTCAGTTTCAGCGATCTTGCTCTCTGATTCTTCTGCCTCTTCTACAGCAGCTTCTACAGCATTCTCAGCAACTTCTTCTATTTCTTCATCTTCTATATTGTTCTTTGTTTCTTCAGCCATAATATGCTGCCTCCAGACTTATTAATTATGTAAATGTAGCAAAAAAGGGACTTTAAGTCCCTCAAGGAAAGAAGATGAGTCAGCCGAAGTAAATCGGCTGAACTCAGTCTGCAACCTGTTAGCGGATCTGTTCCTTAACCTTAGCAGCCTTACCAACTCTGTCTCTGAGGTAGTAGAGCTTAGCTCTGCGAACCTTACCGCATCTTACAACCTCTACTTGTCAACGACAGGTGAGTGAAGCGGAAATACTCTTTCAATACCGCAGCCGTGAGCAACACGTCTTACAGTAAATGTCTCGTTGATTCCACCGTGCTTCTTTGCGATTACAGTTCCCTCAAAGATCTGAATACGGCTCTTGTCGCCTTCCTTGATCTGTACGTGAACCTTTACGGTATCACCTACATTGAACTGCGGAACATTTTCCTTCATGCTTGATTCGCTGATTAACTTAAGTGCATCCATTTTATTTTCCTCCTAAAATTTCCGAACATTCTTACCTGTTCCGTATGAACCGTTCAGCATTCGGCAGATACAGAAATAATAAACATAAAGTGCATAAGCCATAGTCTCAGGTATAGTATCGACTATCTCGACGTTACACTTCATACCGGCATCATAGATACCTTTTATATCCCTGACACCGAAATCATCAGGCACGCAGATAACAAGTCCAAAGC
>NZ_JAGCFH010000174.1 GCF_017650195.1 Ruminococcus sp.
GATTTCTTGCAACTGTCCATATCTCGTCTACTGATTCTTTCAAAACTTCTCTGACAAATTCTTGCCCGAGTCCTCCGGTAGCTCCTGTAATTATCGCAATTGAGGCCATATCTCATATATCCTTTCGTTTTCAGAGTTATAAAACTCTCCCCCTGTTTTACTTATTATATCATACAACCAAGGTGTTTACAATACCATATTTCCGGTTTCACCTTGAAGGAACAGATTTGGGGTAGTCCGTGATACGTATAGTTGTGCCCCACTTCTGTGAGCCGCCCCGTTTTGTCTTGATGAAATAAAAAAAATATGGTATAATGGTATTATGCATAATGAACCTTAAACTTATTGCAGGTCAGGATATAATCTCATAAGTCAGATGACATATTCACAGCAGACGCTGAAGTGAATATTACAATACTAGACACGAAGGAAAAGGATAATAAGAAATGAAAAAAATGGCCATTATCACAACACTCATGATCACAGCAGCACTTACAGGCTGCGGAAAAAGCCAAGAAGGTACTGCAACTGCTAACAAACCCGTAGTTACGACCACTGCAGAAGCAGTTACAACTACTGCAGTAATCCAGACAACAACAGAATCTTCTTCAAAAGACAGTAGTGCTAATAGTAATGAGGAAGAAAACACTGTCGCCACCAGCAATTCTGAAAACATAGGCATAGATCGTGAAACAGCTGTCAGTAACGTAAAAGAACTTGCTGGATCAGGTGCAAATATCGTCAGCGTTACAGAGGGAACAAGTCCTGAGGGTTTTAAGTGCTGGATAGTGGTTGTTGAACCTGTAACGACAGAAAACGGCCCTGAAACGATAACTTACTATTCCGGCTATCAATTCTGCTATCCGGATTACAGGATTCAGACGGACGGTCGGCAGAATCCACTGATGAATTATATCGGCAACTATTCTAATGGCAGAGCTATGATGTATGTATCCTGCATCGGCACAGATCAGGCTTCTATAATAATAACATGGAGCGGCAACGTTGCTGATTCTTCTGTTTGGACGATGAGCGGTAATGTAACAGCAACTAATGATGCAGTTAAAGTGACATACAACAATTGCACAAAGGAATCTGTCAGCTATGCAGGTGATGGTTCAAACATGAGCGATACGATAGAATATACAGACGGCAGTGGTACGATAGAATTCATGGCTGCTGATAATAAGGCTTATTGGTACGATTCACAAGAAAATGCTTCCGGAGGAGTTCCGTTCTCGTATTATAATGAATAAAATACTTAAAATAAAGAAAATACTGATAATAGCAGCAATTATAGCTATTATATTATTCATTCTTATGCTTATTTTGTTTCCGCCAAGCAGAGGAAGAATAACCAATAACAATCATGCAGAAGTCTGTGAAAAAACATTTCTTGATATTAATGGAACAAAGCTTGGAATGATAATAAAGGGCTCAAAAGCAGATAATCCTGTTTTACTGTTTATGGGCGGAGGCCCAGGTATACCTGAATACTGGATGGAGTATGAATATCCAACAGGAATAGATGAGTACTTCACTGTATGCTATTTATGCTACAGAGGAACTGCCCTGTCTTACGATCCTGATCTGCCGCTTGAAACTATTACCTCTGAGCAGATGATATTAGACGCTGCTGAAGTAACAGACTACCTACGAGAACGTTTTGATCAGGATAAGATTTATCTTATCGGACATTCTTTCGGCACAACAATCGCTTTGAATTTGGCTTCGGAATATCCAGAAAAATATGAAGCTTACATAGCTATGGGAATGAGCGTGGATAAAATCAGGTCAGAAAGAAAAGCATATCATTATATGCTTGAACAGTACAAAAAAGAAGGCAATAAAAAAATGATATCTGAAATGGAACAGTATTATGATCTGTTCAGCGATGAAAGCCTTGAACCTGATATGTCATGTGAGAAAATGCACTCATATTTTGCCAAGACTCGTGATAAAGCTATGCACGAAAACGGCGTTGGAACACTTCATAATATGGAATCTGTGATTACAGGGATATTTTTCCCGACTCTTAAAATGACTGATTTCACGCAGAAAGAAAGACTTAACATATGGAAAGGAAAGTCTTTTGTTTCTAAAGCTGAAATTTCATCAGGTAATTTTAAAGCAGTTGATGTTACCAAGCAGCTTGACATTCCGTTTTATGTATTAGCAGGTAAATACGACATGACCACAGATTATGATCTTCAGAAAGAGTATTTCAAGCTTGTTCAGGCTGATATAAAAGGTTTTTACACATTTGAAAACTCAGCACACAGTCCTTTATTTGAGGAGCCTGAAAAAGCAAAGGATATCCTTATCAAAGATGTTATAAATAAGGAAAACGATCTTGCTGACAACTTTTGAGTTTTGAAGAAAACAACCAAAAATAACATCACTACTCAAAACACTAATCTCACAGAAAAAAATATAGAATGAAAGGCAGCCATCGTGCTGCCAATTTCATTTCCGTTATAGTTTATGTATCTGTTCATAGAAAATTTACGAATTCAGCCGCACATTTCAGCAGCATTATGCGTTAAACAATAAAAGCATATTCACTAAAATAAAATATTTTTCTATTGCTTTTATAGGCATATTGATGTATAATTGAAGTAAGCAGTTATATACTGTAAATTTCAAAGATGGCAGGTGACATTATGATGTTAAAGAAGATTGCAGCTGTTGTTATATCAGCTTCAACAGCAATCATTCCTTTTTTCGCAGATAATATGAATTTGAGCGATACTTCAAAGATTTATGCAGAAGAATCAGTGACCGAAAACTCTATCCCTGACTGGATACCCACAAGCTTTGAGGAGGCTTTAGACTTCCGCAATAAATATGGCACAACACACATAGGTTCAGGAAATGAAAGCGATCTGCTTTGTCTTGTTTTTAAAGAGCAATATCGTAGTCAAAAGAGATATGAGGTAAAAAACTCTGGAGCACTTGTAACTGAATTCTACCATGATGTATTTTTTAATGAAGATACTGATGTTGCATATGAAGTTATTGTATATAAAGGCGCATGGAAAACTCCGCCTAATTTCAAAGTCAAATTCAGTCGTGATTCTGTATTAAAGCAGGAATATTCTTTTACAAGTTTCGGAACGCAGGTTGTAGAAACTGATATCTACAGCTGGCTTCCCGACTGTAAAGAGGAATACATGGAGTATGCAAACAAGAATACCTTGACATCTGTTAAAGATAATTATGTTGTGTTTTGCCTTGATACTGATATCGGTACATCACATGACTGGATCTTTAATCGGGAATGTAATTATGATAGTTCTGTAATAACATCTCTGTTCTCATTAGATTGCAGTGAAGAAACAGCTGAACCTCTTGACGGCGGTACAAAACATGAGATTTTGGTATTTCAGGCAAAAAAAGACGGATATGCTACGATAGCGTATGACTATACTGAAAATTATTTTACGCCCAATACCCCTACTGCAATAGAAAAGACATTATCTGCCGATTGTGTGGTTATAAATAACGCACAGAATATTTTGCTTTTTGGAGATATGAGAGTTACCCTTGTTGACAGCGACACGGACGAGATCCTTACAATTCCGGATGGAACAATTCCAAGGATATGGACAGATATAAGCCAAAGCACTCCCGAGGGCGAGATCTACTGTAATATGCAGCCAATCGGTTTTAATAAGAATCCGGCAATTATAGGTTTAGGCAACTTTCTTGACGGGTACAACTTCTCATTCGGCTTAGTTTCTGATTATCTTCCTGTAGGATATTCACTGCCAGAGACAGAGGATAAAAAAGCAGGCTATTATAACGGTACTATCCTCCCTGACAAACATATATCCATAAAAAAATACGATAACGACTCTGCTGACGTTGTGTTCAGACTTAAAAAGAGCAACGCTATCAGTAAGGAATCAACAAAAATCACCTTATACGACAAGGATACAGGTGATCTTATCGATATTCCGAAATGTGATGAAAAGTTTCGCATTATGAAACTAACTGCAAGCGGTAAAACCGAGTATTATGATATCTCATCAAATCCCTGTGTAGTCTATGGAACCAATATATATGATTCTGACAGCTATTATCACATCATATCTGATATCACCGGAGGAGGATATTGCGAACCTGAGTTTGAGGTCAAAAATGAAGGGACCAACAGTGTTGAATTGCAATGCAATCTGAAATGGGTCCCAAATGGAGACGTTAATGAAGACGGCTGTCTCACAGTTTCAGATGCTTTGATAATGCAAAAGTGGCTTCTTTCTGTTTCAGATACCAAACTTCCGAACTGGAAGGCAGTTGATTTCTGCCGTGACAACAAGATAGATGTATTTGACTTTATACTGATGAGGAAAGAGCTTATAAATCAGAATGCTACAGAATATGTAGAACCTGATCATCGCAGCTTCGGCGCTCCGATACGCACTGTCACAGATGGTTTGAAATTATATCTTGGTCCCGATGAGAGCTATGAGCCTGTAGCTATTATTTATAAAGGGGCTGCTCTCTCAGAATTAGGATATCAGGATAATAACGATAAATGGATATTTACTGAATATTGTGATCAATATGGCTGGATTAGAACATTTGAAGACGATGATAAAACTCCTACGATTGTCTATGAAGTATACATGGATAAACCGGTAATCTACCTATATCCCGAGAAAGAGACTGACGTTCATATTGAGTTGGAGCTTACAGAAGCCGAACTCTCCACAACATATCCGAAATATAGTAATGGCTGGGACGTAATAGCTTCTCCTGACGGCTCGCTTCTCAACAAGGCTGACGGTTCACACCATAAATATCTCTTCTGGGACGCTGTAAACTGCCACACAAGATATGATTTCTCAAAGGGATTCTGCGTCGCTGGAAGCGATACTGAAAGATTCCTTAAAGAAAAGCTTACATATATTGGACTGTCCGAAGAAGAAATGAATGAATTTATCGTATACTGGCTGCCGCTAATGGAGCATAACA
>NZ_JAGCFH010000175.1 GCF_017650195.1 Ruminococcus sp.
CAATATTACTGATATTATGAGTAAAATAGCAAAAATATATGTAAGCAGTTGAAGGCTGCCTTTTTTTCTGAAGCGAATAACTCCGAAATAAGTGAGAGAACATATTACCGAGCATGCTGCAATGATAAAATAACAGACAATATAACTATCAAGGATACTATTTGCATTGCGCGAAATATTCCACTCCAACTCTCTTGTAACCTGCCAGATATTTGACATAGCTGTCAGAGAAAGAAGAGTTCCTGTGATATACCTTGCAGGAGGGTTCCTGAACTTACCGATAATGAATAGTATTGAAACTATCAGTAAAGAAAAAAACGGCAATGTGGACATAAATGCAACTGGCAAAGATAAAAATATGGAATCGACAACATTATAAGCGCCTTCTGGATCAGAGTAACCTAAATAAAAATGCAAAGAAATTATAACAATTGCTGAAAGAGCGCAACCGGTGAAAATCTCTATTCTGCGCATCTTTTTTTGTGTACTTGGGGACATTGATCTACTCCTTTGAGACGTATATTCTGGCTTTAAAGGTCTTCTTTCCGTCGTAGCTTGAATACTCGCCATATCCTTTGAAAACAAGTCCGCACTTTTCTATTACGTGTGCGGAGGCTGTATTCTCATCCGCGCACATAGCCTTGAAGCGGACTTCGCCGAAGCTCCGGCGTACAAAGTCCATCATAGCTTTTACAGCCTCTGTGGTGTAGCCCATGCCCCAGCAGTCATAGCGGAGATTGTAGCCGAACTCCCAGAAACCGTCCTCTTTGAGCCTTATACCGCCTGCACCTATGAGCTTATTATCGCTTCTGCGAACAAAACCGAACTCGTATGCAGTATCCGATGTGTTTATACTCCTTAGCCATTCCTTTGTGGTCTCAACACTTTCGTGGGTGGAGTATATCATGTACCTTGCCACTCTCTCGTCACCTGTCCACTCAAAAGCGGCTTCCGCGTCGTCAATGGTAAGGGGGCGGAGCATAAGACGGTTAGTTGTTATCGTCGCCATCTTCTTTGGTTTCCGTGTTCTCAGCTTTATCAGCGTTGTCAATAACTACAGGCTGCTTTTCTGTTCCATTAAACACTCTCTCAAATACCATAAGCGGAGCAAGAAAAGCAAGTGCCAGAAGTAATATCGTTACGCATATGTATAGGTAAGAGTCATCACTGTATTTACTGACGCGTCTCACTCCTGTCAGTAGCTTTCTGAACTCGGAGCCTCCATGCAACAGTAATTTTACGATATGCTCTGCTACCCACTTAGGTAAAAAAAGAATGACAAGAGCAGTTTCACCTGCTATAGCCTTTTTACTTTTATTTACAGTGCTGTCCTGCATGAGCAGTGGAAGAAATATCACGCATGCCGTCAATAAATTAAATGCGTTTATCACAGCAAGAAGTCCTAAAGCTATATAGGTGTAAATCAGTATATGCTTTCTGGACTTCCATATATTATTCCTGTTCATGGCCATAAAACCAATGAATATTGCCACTCCAAGTATAATGCTTCCGCCAACATACTTTATCATTAAATAGGTAGGCATTCTGCCAATTGTATACACACCGTCATACGAAGTAAAATGTCTATATATAATTATCAATCCGTTAGAGCATAAAAAGGCTATCAAGCCTGTTATACAATACGCTATTTTTATAGGTAATCCGCGGTATATCCTGAATATGAGCATTACACCGATCAGCATATAAAAAAGATAGATTAGAAAATATCTATCATATACCACTAATTCTTTCAGCTTCATATCACCCAGATGTGATAAATCAAACTTTTGAGAATAAAACTGAAATAATTTATATAGTATGCTCAGTGTATATACTATTATTAGTATTCCAACTATTATCTCAACGATCCTGTTGCGTTTTGCTACAGACATGTTATTTACCTATTTTTTCAACTTTCATTAGATTCGTTGTACCCGATACTCCGAGGGGAACGCCTGCAGTGATAGCCACAAGATCGCCGTCCTCAACGAGTCTGTGTGACTCGGCAGCGTCGACTGCTGCGGCAAAGAGATCATCAGTGTTGGTCTTTTCGTCGATGATGAAGGGGATAACGCCCCAGCTCATATTCATCTGACGGCATACGACCTCGCTCATGGTACAGCTTATGATAGGACAGCTGGGACGGTATTTGGAAATAAGTCTCGCAGTCTGTCCGCCGAGGGATACTGTTATGATAGCTCTTGCATTCAGGTCGTGAGCGGTAGTAACAGTAGCGTGGGCGATAGCCTCTGCAACGCTTCCGTTCTGCTCTGCACGGCGTGAAGAAAAGCGTGTCTTGTAGTTGATATTGTTTTCAGTTGTCTCGGCAATGAGAGCCATAGTCTTTACAGCTTCAACAGGGTATGAACCGGCTGCGGTCTCGCCTGAGAGCATTATAGCGCTAGTGCCATCGTATATAGCGTTGGCAACATCGGTAATCTCCGCACGGGTTGGGCGGGGATTTGTTATCATGGACTCCAGCATCTGAGTAGCGGTTATTACCTGTTTTCCTGCGTTGTAGCCCTTCTTTATAAGTGACTTCTGTATTGCAGGTATCTGCTCAAAAGGAATCTCTACGCCCATGTCTCCGCGGGCTACCATGATACCGTCTGCGGCTTCCAGTATCTCATCGATGTTCTCGACACCGTCTGTATTCTCTATTTTGGCGATTATTCTTACGTCGAACCAGCCGAGGCTCTGCGTGAACTTTCTCAGATAGTTGATATCAGCAGCGGTGCGGACAAAGCTTGCGGCGATGAAGTCGAAGCCCATTTTTGAGCCGAATTCGAGGTCGTCCATATCTCTTTCACTGAGATATGGCATGGAGAGCTTTACTCCGGGTACGTTTATTCCCTTATTATTTGAAAGCGTTCCGCCGTGTATTACGCGACAGACTATCTCTGTGGTTGTTACTTTTTCTGCAAGAAGCTCGATAACTCCGTCGTTGATAAGTATCCTCGTGCCCATGCTGACGTCACGGGGGAGCTTCTTGAAGCTGATGCTGCCTATTTTGTCTGTGCAGAGCACATCCTCTGTGGTGAGGGTATAGGTATCACCGTCGTGTATCTCGACGGGTTTATCGTCAACGAATTTGCCGAGTCTTATCTCAGGACCCTTTGTGTCAAGAAGGGTAGCGATAGGCATATCCAGTTCCTTCCTGAGCCTTTCAATAACGCGGAAACGCTTTTCGTGGGTCTCATAGTCTCCGTGGGAAAAGTTGAAACGGGCAACGTTCATGCCAGCGAGCATGAGTTCTCGCATTATCAGTTCGTCGTCTGTAGCCGGACCTATCGTACATACTATCTTTGTTTTTCTCATTTCAATATGCCTCTTTTCCGAAGGATATCATCAGAGCTTTTTCAGCTTTGCGTAATTTGCCATTATTTTCTTTGTGCCGACCTTGTCAAAGGCTATTTCAAGCATGGAATCGTTTGCCATTGGCTTAACGGAGACTATCACTCCCTCGCCGAATATGCTGTGGGAAACCTTTTCTCCTGCGGCATAAGCAACAGCCTCCTTGGGTGCTGCTGCGTTCTTCTTGCTACTTGCCAGCTGCTGCTGGAGAGTTGCGGAATGCATCTCAGTTACGGACTTGTCGTTCTCATCCAGCTGCTGCTTCATAGCTGCGGCATTGTCATGCTTTTCAACGAGCTCACTGCCTATCTCGCGCATAAAACGTGAGGTGACATTGTGCTGAGTCTGACCGAAGAGCATACGCTGTCTTGCATTGGTGAGATAAAGACGCTTCTTTGCGCGGGTGATGGCAACATAGGCGAGACGCCTTTCCTCCTCCATATCGTCCTCACTGTCAAAGGAACGTGAGCTTGGGAAGATACCGTCGTCCATACCCGTTACGAATACGTTTTCATATTCCAGTCCCTTTGCAGAGTGTATGGTCATAAGGGTTACCTTGTCGTCGCTGCCGTTGTCGCGGTCAGCCTCGGTATACAGAGCTACTTCCTCAAGGAAGCCGCCAAGTGTGGGTTCCTCCGCCTGTTCCATATACTGAACTATGGAGGTGCGGAGCTCCTGCACGTTCTCTATCTTTACTTCTGCGTTTTCGAGAGTCTTAAGGCTGTCAAGATAGCCTGTCTTATCGAGGAGCAGGTCGAGAAATTCGTCAAGAGGGAGTTCCTCCGACTTCTCGGTGAGCATCTCGAACATCTGATAAGCGCTTTTCAGCGGCGAAAGCTTCTTGGAAAGGGGAGCGTACTCGTCGCAGTTTTTGAGTACCTCGAAGGGAGATATCTTAAGATCGCGGCTTATATCTTCTATTACTGTAAGCGTGGAGTCACCTATGCCACGCTTTGGTTCGTTGATTATACGTCTGAACCTGAGCATATCGTTATGGTTGTTGATAAAGCTGAGGTAAGAAGTGACGTCCTTTATCTCCTTGCGGTCATAGAATCGCATACCGCCGTATACACGGTAGGGTATGCCGCATTTCACCAGCATACGCTCTATAGAGTTTGACTGGGCGTTCATGCGGTAGAGGACAGCGTTATCGGAGAAACGTCCGGTTTCCTTATATTTTTCAAGTATGGTGTCTGCTATGAATTGAGCTTCATCAGTGTCGTCTACAGCTTTGTACCAGTATACCTTGTCACCCGGCTCACCGGAGGTCCAGAGAGTCTTGGGCTTGCGGCTGTTATTGTGGCTTATTACTGAGTTTGCCGCATCGAGTATAGTCTGCGTGGAACGGTAATTCTGCTCGAGGCGTATTACCTTTGCTCCCTCGAACTGATTCTCAAAGCCGAGTATATTCTCTATATTAGCGCCGCGGAAGCGGTATATGCTCTGGTCGTCATCTCCCACCACGCATATATTGCTGTGTCCTCCGGAAAGAAGAGACACGAGCCTGAACTGTACGTGGTTTGTGTCCTGATACTCGTCCACCATTATGTATTTGAATCGACTGCGGTATTTTTCCAGAACCTCCGGGAACTGCTCGAAAAGTTCCACGGCAAGCACGAGGATATCGTCGAAATCTAGAGCGTTTGCCGCTTTCATTCTCTCCTGATAAATGGCATAGAGTTTTGCCACCATTTTTTTGCGGTAGTCCTGTCCTGCCTCCGAACGAAGCTCTTCAGGTCCTATCATCTTGTCCTTGGCTATGCTTATCTCGCTGAGGACAGCCTTAGGAGCCAGCTGTTTTTCCGATACGTCGAGTTCAGTCATTACATTCTTTATCATTCTCTGGCTGTCGTCGGAATCATATATAGTGAAGTCCCTGCCGTAGCCGAGGGCTTCTATCTCGCTTCTGAGTATTCTCACACAGGCTGAATGGAAGGTGGAGGCGTTGATATTCATAGCCTCTTCGCCGAGCATTGAGGAAAGTCTCTCTTTAAGCTCGCCGGCAGCCTTGTTCGTGAAGGTTATTGCAAGAATGTTCCAAGGACGCACGGGGTCAACGGCAACGATATCCCTGAGAGTATCGAAGTCGTCTGTCTTTCCGTCAGCATAGTCCTGAAGAAAAGCTATATCCTCCTTGCTGCCCTTACGAGAGGTATCGAAGTATGCGTTGCCGAAATTTATCATATTTGCGATACGGTTGACGATAACAGTTGTTTTACCGCTTCCCGCGCCGGCAAGTACAAGTACAGGTCCGTTAACGGTGAAAACAGCCTCCTGCTGCATATCGTTCATACGGCTGAAATAGCGTTTCAGCGCTGCCTGTTTTACAGAATCATAAGAATTGTTTTTCATAAAAAGTTCTCCATATACGCCATAAAATCCAAAGTGCAATCTATACACTTTCGTTATAATTCCCCTTGTTTCACCAGCTTTTGATAAACTGATAAATATATTATAGCATATTTGTCAATACTTGAAAACCCCCTGAAAGGAATTTTTTTCATTTTTTTATCTCTATATAAATAAGTGTAGGTCAGGGGAAGGTTTTCACGCATACATATCGCTGTAGGAAAGCTGTAATATTGTCAATGAATTGTAAGAGTTTGCAACCTTTTGATAAGAAAATATACTCTGAATCGTATAGAAATTGAAATAGTCCTGTTGTTGTAATCAGG
>NZ_JAGCFH010000176.1 GCF_017650195.1 Ruminococcus sp.
ACGCTGTGTTCGTCGTTCTCGTCGGGGCAGGTCTCGTGACCTGCGTTGTGGTCGAACTTGACAAGGGGCAGACCGCCGCCGTTGCTGACCTGAGCCGAGAGCATGAAGCGTATCTTCTCTGCTGCCATTTCCGGGTCAAGGTGTATGATACCCTGAATATCCTGTACTGTATCGCGGTAGCCGTAGCCGTTTCTGAGACCGCAGTAAATGAATGAAGCTGCTCTTGACCATATAAATGTAATGAAGCACTGATAAGCGTTCCATACGTTTATCATATTGTTGAATTCAGGAGAGGGAGTTTCTACCTTGAAGTTAGAGAGCTGACCGTGCCAGTAGTCTTTCAGCTGCTTTACCTCTGCGTCTACCTTTCCTGCTGCTTTGTACTCTTCAAGTATAGCAGCTGCCTCGGGGTCCTTGCGCTCTCCGAGCACGAAGACGAACTCTTTTGTCTCACCGGGAGCAAGAGTGATATCGCTCTGGAGAGCTCCACAGGAGTTTGAATTATAGTTCATGACGCCGCTGCACTTGCCGTTCTCAACGGCGATAGGATTCGAAAATGTCCTGTATGGACCGATGAAGTCACTGAAACTTCCGCAGCAGCCTGTAACAGGCTGACCTACCATACCGAAAAAGCGCTCCTGACCGTTGTAGCCGTTCTCGTCGAAGCCTGTGTTCTCGTTCATGTGCTGGAGTATGCGGTTTCCACCCTCAAAGCTTGTACGGGTAATGAAAAGAGTGTACTGGAGATTTACCTGATCCTGCTCGTAGTTGGGCTCATTTGTGAATTCTATAAAGCCGAATACAGAGAGCTTTCTCTCCTTTGAGGAGCTGTTTGTTACCTTTGCTCTCCATACTTCGTAGGTCTTTCCGTATGGAACATAGTATGTAGTCTCGGACTTTATTTCAGCGTACTCTGCCGAGATGACTGTATAGGCGGTACCGTGGCGGCACTCGCTCTTGTACTTGTCAAGTGGCTTGCCTACGGGCTGCCATGAAGCTGACCAGTAATCGGAAGTGTCGTTGTCTCTTATGTAAATATAGCGTCCGGGAAGAGCCATGTCCGAATTGAAACGAAAACGTGAAAGCCTTCCGTTTGCGCCTGATTTTACGAAGCTGTAGCCTGCGGCGTTATTGGATATCATAGCGCCGTACTCGGGATCTCCGAGGTAGTTTGCCCATGGTGCCGGGGTCGCGGGGTTAGTGATGACGTATTCTTTGTTCTCAAGATCAAAGTGTCCGTACTGCATAAAAAACCATTCTCCTTCTCAAATCTGCCGTCGGACAGTGCTCTCCTCGGGCAGTAAATATTATTCTAATTATACCATTTTAGCAATGCTTTGACAAGGGGGTATTCATGAACATATCGTGAACAACCGCAAAAAAAGACAAGTTTTTTACTACAAATTGTAATATGTTACTATGAATCTGCTTATTGTTATTATAATACCTGCAAAGGTCTATACATTCCGTTTTAGCATGACCGATATGCACACCTGTATGCAAGATGTGAATTACTGAGTGCAAGCTGTGCGGAGGGTATTGATTTTCAATGCTGCTCAATATATAATGATATACAGATAGGCTTATCAATGATACTGGGATAAAGGAGGCGGTCAGCTGAAAATGAAAATTAGATTACTTGTAAGTGACGAACACTACGACATTATAGCGGCTGAGCTCATAAAAAAGGGAATTGAGATAGATGATTCCGCGGAGCTGATACTCTCGGAGAGCAACGTTACCGCGTCACATCTTATCGCGCGCAGCAACGGGGAGATATACAGGCTCGAAACAAAAGACATCTCGCATATAGAGAGCTTTGCACATGATATAGTAGCATACTGCGGCGAGGAGGAGTACAGGCTCTCGGAAACTCTCCGCAGACTTGAAGAGATACTCGACCCCAAGGAGTTTATCCGGGTTAGCAATTCGGTGATAGTGTCCGTTTCGCACATCAAAAGTATACGGCCGGCGCTGTCCCAGAAGTTCATGCTGAACATGAAGAACGGTGCGAAGGTTGATGTTACGCGGACGTACTATTACATATTCAAGGAATTCTTAGGGATATAAGGAGGGGTGAACATGAGAGAAAAAACAAACATTTTAAGTATCATTATGCCTGTAGCAGCATTGATACTTATATTGGCCGTGTTATTGATCATGGCATTTGCAATATACAAATCAGCATATAAACACAGGATAAACAAGCGTCTCGCGGAGGGCAGGGAAGCTGACATAAAGCCAATGATGTCGCCTGTGAAGTTCGTGATAATAACGCTCCTTATCATTATTGTCAGCATCATACTCTTGCTTGCAGGACTTACCGTACTGCTAAGGGCAGGGAAGACAGGGGGAACGGCAGCAAGCACCTCGAATCCGGCGATTTTATACTTCGATACGGATAACGCTGATTCTCCTTTTGAGGGTTACAGGTTCGGCGATGACATAAAAGGCTATAACAAGCAGTATTTAAGGCATAAGGAGCTGTGCATGGTGATCTATACAGCAAAGGAAGAATATGCAGCCGCTCTGCCTGCTGCATTAATAGCGGTGGACCGCAGTAGCGATAAGAACTATGCATTTTACGGCATAGATCTGATATATTACGATGAAGGATACTCTGCCGTGGGAGAACGCAGCGGAGACAAGTTCGATGCGGACAGACTATATGTGGTGAATACTAACGGCTATATAGGCAAATTTGATATAGCATTCTGTATCGGTTATGAGCTTTCTGACAATCCCGGAAAGGCGATGTACCGACGTTCATCGGCAGACTACGATGAATATATCAGAGCGGAGATGGAACGCGATGAAAGCGGCATGGTATATCTCATGAATCAAAAAGGTGTAACAGAAGAATAAGTATACGCAGGCGGCTAGCATAGCCGCCTGTCTTTATGCCCAGACTTTACACGAGGTTGTCTGACCATTTCTGCCGTTCACTATTACAATTGTCATTGAGAAGGATACAAATGTAATCCACGAAATGACAAACGTCATCTTTTCAAAAGGGTAAAATCGAGTATAATAAAAGCATAGGGTTGCGCAACACCTTTATCACAAGAGCTTACATAAACACCATAAACAAGAAGCATAAACAATTGACGAAAGGCCAAATCTATTTTATTTGTAAAGGAGAATCATTTATGAAGGTTAATTATAAGAAGTTTTTTGCAGCTATCGCAGCGGCAGCAATGTGTGCAGTACCAATGACAAACGCAATGTATGCAGGTGCAGCTCCCGAAGCAATTGGAAAAAAGGGCGCTATAACTAAGAATGATGATGAAGAAAAGTGGAACAAAATAATTGAAAAGCTCGCAGCTCAGGCTTTCATGCATGAATATCAAATCGTAGAGATTACTGGTGATGGCATTGTGCTTGAAGAGACTGGACTTGAAGAAGTTGTACTTACAAAAAAGTTTGCAGTTGAGGAAACTATGTATACTATCGAGTTCGATGACCCCTGCGGAAGCGTGCCCGGATATGTTAAGATGAAAAGAAAGGGCAGAAAGGTACATTTTGAACCTAAAATTTTTGAAATCTTAGGTACTTCCTCGGATCCGGGCTATATTGATCCGATAAATCCTGTATATATGGTTGAAATAAGAAACGATTCTGATGCTATTGTAGCAAGAGGCAGTATAGCCGGCGGCAAATATGCTTCGGACGCTGAGAATATTGATCCGAGGATACTTCCTGCTGCAAGCGGAAAAATGGCTAAAGCGGAGAGATTCTGATATTCTCGCTGTTCATGTATAGAACAGGGAACTGATAAAACAGAGGCAAGCTTCGCCTCCGGGGTCTGAACACAGACTTTGGAGACGAAGCTTGCTTTATATAGTGTGTTCTAAATTACCGCTGCAAGGCTATGAGGGGGGCTTTCGCGTATGTGCTCAAAAAATTTTCAAAAGCGCTTGACAAATGCATTTTTGTGTGATATAATCCAGTTATAAGCTATGAGGAAGACAAGCAGAGGATTGCCAATGTCCACAGAGAGCCGGCGGTAGGTGCGAGCTGGTGATAAGCAATGCTATGTATCCCTTCTGAGCCGGAATGCTGAAATTTACAGTAAGCGTTCCCGTGATTCTGCGTGAATGAATAGGACTTGCTGGAGTCTGAAGTGGTGTTACGCAATAGCGGCACAATTTGAGTGGTACCGCGGGTGATCAGATCATGATACTCGTCTCAAAGTTATATCCTTTGAGACGAGTTTTTGTTTTCTCGTGCAAAGGATGACGCCGGTATATTCCGGCAACTATTTCATTTTCCGGTAATACATTATTTTAAAAGGAGAGATCATCATGAGCGAAATGACTAATTTGCCAAATGCAGAAGAAAGAATAAAGGAGGTCGCTGAGAGAATTAGGCTCACCCGTGAATCCGTAGGTTTGTCTCCGAAGGAAATGGCTGACAAAATCGGCGTTTCATCTTATGAGTACCTTGCTTACGAGGGCGGAGCAAAGGATTTCAGCTTTAGCTTCATATATAAATTTGCAAATGCCTGCGGCGTTGAGATAACTGACCTCATGGAAGGTGAATCTCCCCATATCAAGAGCTTTGATATCACAAGAGCCGGACAAGGACTTCCTATCGTAAGAAGACAGGGCCTGAGCTATCTCCGTCTTGCGCCTAAGTTCCGCAACAAGATCGCAGAGCCATTCCTTGTAACCATACCATACGTTGACGAGGAGTTCAGAGTTCCTCATCCCCATACTCACGAAGGACAGGAAATGGATATCGTTATCAGTGGTCAGCTCAAGGTAAAAGTAGGCGATAACGTTGAGATACTTGGCGAAGGCGACTCCATCTACTACGACAGCTCCGAGCCTCATGACGAGTGGGCTGTAGGCGGCAAGGAATGTAAGTTCTATGCTATAGTATGTGGAGTAAACCAGCCCCAGCACGCTATATCCAACCTTGATCCCGTTATACTTCCAGGCGTAACCAATTTTGACCTTGCTCACGTTCAGGATCCTATCGCAGACAAGTTTGTGAAGCTTGAAACAGACCTTATGGGAAATCTTACGGGTATCAGCTTCATAAACGATGACAAGTTCAACTTCGGCTTTGACATCGTTGACGGACTTGCCGCCAAATGTCCCGACAAGGAAGCGCTTATCTATGTAGGCGACGATATGTCCGAGAGAAGGTTTACCTTCTCGGATATGAAGAGATATTCAAACAAGACCGCGAATTATTTCGCTTCAAAGGGCATAAAGAAGGGCGACAGAGTAATGCTTGTCCTCAAAAGACACTACCAGTTCTGGTTCTCAATACTTGCTCTCCACAAGCTTGGCGCAATAGTTATCCCTGCGACTAATCAGCTGGTGCAGCATGACTTTACATATCGCTTCAAGGCGGCAGGAGTAGAAGCTATCGTATGTACTGGTGACGGTGACGTTGCACATCAGGTAGACCTTGCAGAGGAGGAGCTCGGCATAAAGCTCATCAAGATGATGGCTCACGGTGAACGTGATGGCTGGGCTGACTTTGACAAGGAAATGTCTGAGTTCAGCGACGTTTTCGAGCGTCCTACCGATCCCGAGAAACTCTCCTGCGGCAGCGACCCAAATCTCATGTTCTTCACATCGGGTACTACAGGCTACCCGAAGATAGCCACACATTCTCACAAGTATGCGCTCGGACACTTTATCACTGCCCGTTACTGGCATAATGTTGATCCCAACGGCATACACTTCACCATATCCGATACAGGCTGGGGAAAAGCTCTCTGGGGCAAGCTCTACGGTCAGTGGCTCAGTGAAACCTGCGTATTCGTATACGATTTCGACCGCTTTGACGCTCACAAGATACTTCCTATGTTCAGAAAGTACAATATCACAACTTTCTGCGCACCGCCAACCATGTATCGTTTCTTCATCAAGGAGGACCTTTCCAAGTATGACCTCAGCTCTATCAAGTATGCAACAGTTGCAGGAGAGGCTCTTAATCCAGAGGTATATAATCAGTTCCTCAAGGCTACCGGCGTAAAGCTAATGGAGGGCTTCGGACAGACCGAGACCACACTCTCTATCGGCAACTTTGTTGGTATGACCTGTCGTCCAGGCTCTATGGGCAAGCCCAGCGTGCTTTACGATGTGGACATCGTTGATCCTGACGGCAAGCCGGTAAAGACAGGCGAAACAGGTGAAATTGTCATCCGTACTGACAAGAATGTGCCGGCAGGACTTTTCCTCGGCTACTACGGCGACGACGAGAAGACTAAAGAAGTATGGCACGATGGTTTCTATCACACAGGCGATACTGCGTGGAAGGACGAGGATGGCTATTTCTGGTATGTAGGACGTGTTGACGACGTTATCAAGTCATCGGGCTACCGTATCGGACCTTTCGAGATTGAAAGCGTTATCATGGAGCTTCCCTATGTGCTTGAATGCGGTGTAAGCGCAGCTCCAGACCCGGTAAGAGGTCAGGTGGTAAAGGCTTCTATCGTTCTTGTAAAGGGTACGGAGGGCACCGACGAGCTCAAGAAAGAGATACAGGACTATGTAAAGAAGCATACCGCTCCTTATAAGTATCCGCGTATAGTTGAGTTCAGAGATGAACTGCCCAAGACTATCAGCGGCAAGATCAGAAGAGTTGCTCTCAAGGGCTGATGAATAACAAAGGCGTTCCTGCGGGGACGTCTTTCTTTGTTGAGTGTTTTGAGTTGAGAGTGGAGATTTATAACTTTTTTACGGTCGAAGACAGGCAGACATTTGCGTAATTGTCCTGGATAACAAAAATGTTATTTGCTCTTTTGGTTCAATGATATTTTCGTTTTTAGTCTATCAATTTATACTTGCGGGAAAAAATCTGAGTTTTTTGAAAAAATTTCCGAAAAACACTTGATTTTTGCGAAAAACCGTGGTATAATACTTTATGATGATAGTAAACCCAAAGACCGGAAGCCTTCCGGTCTTTAGTATTTATATCGAAACTATGAAAGGAGATAACCGATATATCGGGAAAAGCTGCCTATGAAATTCAAAAAATTCGGCGGTACTGAACAAAAGGTATACGAGCTTATCAAGCCAATAACTGACGAGCTGGGCTACTACCTCTGGGATGTGTGCTATGAGAAGGAAGGCGCGATGTGGTACCTGAGAGTATTTATAGATCAGGACGAGGGGATAACTATTGCGGACTGTGAACGCGCCAATGCTCCTATAAGCGACATACTCGACGAGAAGGACCCTATCCCTCAAAGCTATATGCTTGAGGTGGGCTCGGCAGGACTGGAGCGGGAGCTCGTCAAGGAGGAGCACTTCGAGGTCTGTAAGGGCGATACCGTAAGGATACGCTTTATAAGAGCAGTTGACGGCGAAAAGGAAATAGTCGCTCAGCTCAGCGGAGCAGACAAGGAGGGTATTTCTGTGATACTCGAAGACGGCGGAGAAAGGAAATTCTCGCTGGCGGATATAGCTTTCGTAAAATTGTATCTCGATTTCTGAAATGTGAAATAACAAAATAAAATATATTGGAGGAATTTACAGACATGAACATGAATAAGGACTTTTTCAAGGCGCTTGAGGCTCTCGGTGAAGAAAACAGCGTGGAGACCGATCTTCTTATCGAAAAAGTAAAGTCAGCTATGTTAAAGGCGGCAAGAAGAGCATATCCTCACAGTGAGGAGAGAATCACGGTGGAGATAGATCCGAAAACGAAGAAGTTCGAAATGTATATCCGTCAGGACATCATCGACGATGAGCCTATTGACGAGAACGAGGTTAATATAGATGTCGCAAGGACTATGGATCCAAATGCTATGGTTGGCGGCACTATCATGAAGGAACTCGATATATCAAAGCTGGGAAGAATGGCAGCCCTCTCCGCAAAGCAGTCCATAAAGGGTGACCTTAGGGAGATCAACCGCGAGCAGATGCTCAGTAAGTTCGAGCAGAAGGAGCATGAGTGCATAACTGCCAAGGTATCACAGGTCGAGCCCGGCAGAGGCACGGTAACAGTCGTATACGACGGCACAGAGCTTTACCTCTTCCGCAACGAGCAGATACCTGGCGAGAACCTTGAAGAAGGCAAAATGGTCAAGGTATACATCACAGGCATAATCGGCAAGAACAAGAAGCCTGTAGTCAAGATATCCCGTACTCACAAGGACCTTGTAAAGAGACTCTTTGAGCAGGAAGTACCCGAGATATACGACGGCACCGTTGAGGTAAAGTCCATATCCCGTGAAGCAGGTTCGAGAACAAAGATAGCCGTATGGTCAAAGGATGAGAACGTAGACGCAGTGGGAGCCTGCATAGGTCCAAAGCGTTCAAGGATAACAGCTGTAGTTAACGAGCTCAGCGGCGAGAAGATAGACATTATCCCGTGGAGCGAAATCCCTGAGGAATTTATCGCAAGGGCGCTTGCTCCTGCTGAGGTACTCAAAACTGTCATAACTTCAATGGAAGAGAAGTCATGTACCGTTATAGTTCCTAACAATCAGCTCTCACTTGCTATCGGCAACAAGGGTCAGAACGCAAAGCTTGCTGCAAAGCTCACAGGTTTCAAGATAGATATCAAGCCTCAGTTTGACACACTTACCAACGAGGAGGCTCCCGAGTTGAGCCCCGACTTTGTGGCTCCTGTATTTGAAGCCGCTCCACCAGAGGATGAGACAGAGGAAATTGCTCCGGAGAACGTAGAGTCTGCCGAAGCTGCTCCGACAGAGGCAGAGGATACCGAGGAAGCCACTGCTGACGAGGAATAATTATGAAGCCGAAGAAAATACCCATGAGAATGTGTCTTGGCTGCAATGAGATGAAGCCGAAAAAGGAGCTTATCCGTGTGGTAAGGTCTCCTGAGGGCGATATCAGTCTCGATTTCAAGGGAAAGGCTGCCGGCAGAGGAGCGTATATCTGCCGCAGTACAGAATGCCTTGAAAAGGCACGGAAGGCAAGACGCTTTGAAAAGTCGTTCTCATGCAGGATAGAGGACAGCGTATACGAGGTGATGATGAATGAGCTCGGAAAAGAACCGCAGGACCTTTGATCTGCTCGGTATATGCCTGAGAGCAGGCAGGGCGGTAAAGGGCTTCGACAGCGCTGTCGAGGCTGCAAAAAACGGTACAGCTCATTGTATACTCACAGCTTCGGACGCTTCCGCAAAAACTGTCAAGGAAGCCGCTTACTACTGCGAAAGATATGGTATAAAGCATCTCCACACCGAGCTCAGCAAGTCCGATATCGGAAAGCTCTGTGGAAAGGAGACCGGAGTTGTCGCAGTGACCGACAAAGGCTTCGCAGACGGCTTTGAAAGGATAATATCTGAGGTATCGCAGTAATGCGTTGAAATAGATATTTATGCGCAGACATTTCTTATATTTACGCCGCATTTTTGCGCGGCAGAGATTATGGAGGTAATCAAGCCTATGGCAAAAAAAATAAAGTTAAGCGACGCTGCAAAAGATCTGAATATCCCTGCACAGGAGATAATAGACCTCTTTGCAGAGAAAGGTGACAACAAAAAGAAAACAGGCTCCGCCCTTACTGAGGAGGAGATGAACTCGATACTAGAGCACTATACCAAGGAACGCTATACGGTGAATTCGTTCAACGACTACTTCAATTCTAAGAACGATACACGTCCTGAAAAGGCTGAGGAGCCGAAGGAGAAGAAGCAGGCTGCAAAGAAGACAGCTGAGAAGAAGGCTGCCGAGCCTGGAAAGGACGAAAAGAAGGCTGCCGCTCCTGCTGGAGAGAAGAAGGAGGAGCAGAAGAGCGCTCCAAAGAAGAAGGTTGCTCCTGCAAAGAAGGAAGTAAAACCTGCTGAGGAGGCTCCTGTAAAGAAGGCAGAGCCCGAGAAGAAGCAGGAAGCTGCTCCCGCAAAGGAAACACCCAAGGCCGAAGCAAAGCCTGCCGTTCCCAAGGCAGAGCCCGTAAAGGCTCAGGAGACTCCAAAGGCTGAGGCTCCAAAGACAGAGGTTCCCAAGACTGAGGTTCCCAAGACAGAGGCGTCGAAGAGCATTGCTCCCGTTCAGGAAAAGAAGAACGATAGGAAAAAGGACAAAAAGAAGGAGCAGGCAAAGGCTCAGGACAGAGGCGAGCGCACAAAGTTTAACGCCGCGTTCAGCTCCGAGACAGCCCAGACCTCAACTCAGCGCCGTACAGTAGATACGAGAGGAAGCTACGTAGACCTCGACAAGTACAACGAGAGATACGACCAGATGGCTACCTCAAACAAGCACAAGAACGACAACTACTCTTCCAAGAAGCAGAAGATCAATCAGAAGTCAGCTCAGAGAACACGCCAGCAGTTTTCGAAGAAGGAGTCGGAGACCGAGAAGCTTAAGCGTCTTGAGCTCGAAAGAGCAAGAAAGCAGCAGCTCAAGGTACTCATTCCCGATAATATAACAGTAGGCGAGTTGGCTACACGTCTTAAGGCTACAGCTACGGACGTTATCAAACAGCTCATGAAGCTGGGAGTAATGGCTTCTATAAATCAGGAGATAGACTTTGATACAGCCGCTATCGTTGCAGACGAAATGGGTGCAAAGGTAGAGAAGGAGGTAATCGTTACCATTGAGGAACGCCTTATCGACGACACCGACGACGACGATACAAACCTCCAGCCACGCTGTCCTGTAGTAGTGGTTATGGGACACGTCGATCATGGTAAAACATCAATACTTGACCGTATCAGGAACGCTCATGTAGCCGCAGGCGAGGCAGGCGGCATTACACAGCACATCGGTGCTTATCAGGTGAATATCAACGGACAGGACATCACTTTCCTCGATACTCCCGGACATGAAGCATTCACTTCCATGCGTGCAAGAGGAGCCAATATCACAGATATAGCAATACTCGTAGTTGCCGCCGACGACGGTATCATGCCTCAGACCATTGAGTCTATCAACCACGCAAAGGCTGCCGGAGTATCTATCATCGTGGCTATCAACAAAATGGATAAGGAGGGAGCAAATCCCGACCGTATCAAGGAGGAGCTCACCAAGTACGACCTCGTATGCGAGGACTGGGGCGGCGACGTTATATGCGTTCCTGTATCAGCCAAGACCGGCGAGGGCATTGACGAGCTTCTTGAGAATGTTCTCCTTGTAGCCGAGGTGAAGGAGCTCAAGGCTAATCCCGAAAGACTTGCAAAGGGTACTGTTATCGAAGCACGTCTCGACAAAGGCAGAGGTCCTATAGCAACACTTCTCGTACAAAACGGTACGCTCAGGCAGGGAGATGTTCTCATAGCAGGCACTGCTGTCGGAAGAGTACGTGTAATGACCAATGATAAGGGCAGGTCTGTAAAGACAGCCGGTCCTTCCGTGCCTGTTGAGATTACAGGTCTTGCAGAGGTGCCTAGCGCAGGCGATATCTTCAACGCTGTTGAGGATGAGAGGCTTGCAAGAGAGCTGGTCGAGCAGAGAAAGCACGAGGCTAAGCAGGAGCAGTTCAATGCTTACCGCAAGGTAACTCTCGACAACCTGTTCAGCCAGATTGCCGAGGGCGAAATCAAGGAGTTGCCTATCGTTGTAAAGGCAGACGTTCAGGGCTCTGTGGAGGCTGTAAAGCAGTCCCTTGAAAAGCTTTCAAACAACGAGGTAAGAGTAAGAGTTATCCACGGAGCAGTAGGTGCTGTCAAGGAGAGCGACGTTATGCTTGCAAACGCTTCAAACGCTATAATAGTCGGTTTCAACGTAAGACCCGACCCTGTTGCGGCTGACAGCGCTGCACGTGACGGCGTGGACATAAGGCTCTATCGTATAATCTATGACGCTATCGAGGAGATATCAACAGCCATGAAGGGTATGCTCGCTCCTAAGTTCCGCGATGTGGAGCAGGGAAGAGTAGAGGTACGTCAGGTATATAAGATATCCAACGTTGGAATGGTTGCCGGAAGCTATGTGCTAAGCGGCAAGGTCACAAGAGGAAGTCAGGTGCGCGTTGTGCGTGACGGAATCATAATCGCCGACGACAAGATAGCTGGTCTCAAGCGCTTCAAGGACGACGCAAAGGAAGTTGCAGAGGGCTACGAGTGCGGCATCAGTCTTGAAAAGTTTGCAGACGTCAAGGAAGGCGATATCTTCGAGACATACATCGTTGAAGAGTACCGCGAGGATTAAGATCATATTTATTTCTATATTCTATATAATAAAAAGGGGGAATATCTTATGGATAACAGCAGAATGAGTACTGCGGATATGTTGCAGTACTGTAACGAGGCACTGGCATGGGACGATTTTGGACCGATAGATATATTCTTCTTTGAATCGGTAAAGAAGATACTTCTCGGTCAGTGCAGCGCACTGGAGGAGCCTGAGGAATATACCGATGACCTTATGGGCATAGAGCGTCCTGTACGTGATGTGGAGCTCGAGCCTGAGTACGGAAATTATGCCGATATCTACTACGGCGAAGAGGGAGACGACGATATTCCAGATTACAGCGCTACCGCTGAGGATGAGGCTTTCGCAGCGGAGATGTTCACAGGCGGATTCTTCAACGACCCCGAGGGTACAGCAGCAGTCGAGGCGGCTGAGGCTGAAGCGGCTGAGAACGAGCCTGAGGGAAATGCGGCGGCAAAGACTACAAAGAAGCCTGCCGCAAAGAAGAGCGCAGCGAAGAAAGCAACTTCGAAAAAGCCTGTTGCAAAAAAAACGGCTGCAAAGAAGGCTTCCCCGAAAAAAGAAAGATCTGCCGAGTCCGATAAACACGAAGAGACAACAGGAGGCGGATTTACCGTCAAACTGTAACGACAGGAAGGAATAAAATGCCTAATTTCAAGAACAGCCGCATGGCTGAAGATATAAAACGTGAAATGACTGCTATTCTCCGTGAGCTAAAGGATCCGAGAATAGACAGTATGCTCACTATCGTAAGAGCTGACCTCTCAGGCGATATGTCAAACTGCAAGATATACGTTTCCAGCTTTGACGGTATCGAGAGGGCAAAGGAATCGGTTGAGGGATTGAAAAGTGCCGCAGGTTTCATAAAGCGGGAGCTTTTCCACAGACTTAAGATGCGCAAGGCACCGGAGCTTACGTTCATCGCAGACAACTCTATCGAGAGAAGCGCTGAGATTAGCAGAAAGCTCCACGACCTGCTTTAAGGAGGGCTTTGTATGTTCATTGGTTTCAGTGAGGCTGAGCTCTTTCTCAGAAACTGCCAGGACGCAGTTATAATCACTCATCGCAATCCGGACGGAGACTGTATAGGCGCAGGGTTTGCGATGAAAGACATACTCGCTCAGATGGGTATCCGCAGCAGGGTGGTATGTCATGATGCTTTCCCTGCACGCTACGACTTCCTCACAAAGGATGGTGCAGGCGAGGACTTTGAGCCTAAGACTATTATTGCGGTGGATATAGCCGACGAGACTCTTATGGGCGATTATAAGAACATCTACGGCGGGAAGGTGCAACTCTGCATCGACCACCATATATCAAACAACAACTATGCCGAGAATACCATACTCCGCGCCGATGCTACGGCTGCCTGCGAGATAATATACGATCTTGCGAAGTATATGGGCGTGAAGATAACAAAGCACTGCGCGACCTGCCTTTATACGGGCATAGCTACGGATTCCGGCTGTTTCAAGTATGATTGCACCACTCCCCGCGCTCATGAGATAGCGGCTGAGATGATGCGCAGCTACGATATAAATTTTGCAAGAATAAACCGCTATATGTTTGATGTCAAGTCTATGGGAAGACTTAAGCTCGAAGCCAAGGTCAATGAGCTCATGGAGTACTGCCTCGGCGGAAAGCTTGCTATAGCTGCGGTAACGCAGGATATGATGAAAGATATGGGCGTTTCAATGGAGGAGCTGGAAGGCTTCGCTCCACTGACCATACAGTTGGAGAACACAGAGGTAGGTATACTCATGCGTGAGCGTGAGGACGGAGTATACAAGTGCTCGTTCCGCTCTGCCAATGACGTCAACGTATCGGCTATATGCCAGTCCATAGGTGGTGGCGGTCACGCAAAGGCTGCCGGCTGCACCATTAGCGGACCTCTTGATGAAGCGAAAGAACAGCTCATCGAGGCTGTCAGAAAGGCTCTTGGCAAATGAACGGGATACTCTGCGTAAATAAGCCGCAGGACTTCACCTCATTTGACGTTGTTGCGAAGCTCCGCGGCATACTGCGTATAAAGCGTCTCGGCCACGGCGGTACTCTTGACCCTATGGCTACGGGCGTTCTGCCGGTATTTGTAGGGAATGCCACAAAAGCCTGCGATATAATGCCCGACAATACAAAGAGTTACCGTGCGGGTTTCAGTCTTGGAATCGTATCGGACACTCAAGACGTGTGGGGTGAGGTACGCAAAAGCTCGGATATGGCTGTTTCACGGGAACAGATAGAGGCAGTGCTGCCTGATTTTAAAGGCAGAATAATGCAGCTGCCACCGATGTATTCGGCTGTACAGGTGAACGGTCAGCGCCTTTACGACCTTGCAAGGCAGGGTATAGAGGTAGAGCGCCAGGCGCGTGAGATAGAAGTTGAAAGCCTTATGCTGGATGAATACGACGGGGTGTCCCGTGAGGGAGTCATGTCAATAGTATGCGGCAAGGGCACATATATAAGGACTATAATCAGCGATATCGGTGATAAACTGGGCTGCGGAGGGATAATGACCTCACTTGTCAGGACCTCCTCCGGCGGCTTTACCCTTGCTGACTGTCATACCCTTGAGGAGATACAGCAGGCAAGAGACGAGGACAGGCTTGAGGAGCTGATACTACCTATAGAAAGAGTGTTTGACAATCTGCCGAAGCTGAGACTGGGCGAGGCTCAGACAAGAATGTATAGAAATGGCGTAAAGCTCGATATATCAAGGGTGCGCGGTATAGACAGAGAGACTGACTGCTACGGGGTCTACGGCTTCGATGGCGGTTTCATCGGTACTGCCTTCGCGGACTTTGACAGCGGAGAGCTTCGTATTGGAAAGAATTTAGGGTGACAGAATGGAAGATCAGAAAACAGCTGTTGCTCTGGGTATTTTTGACGGAGTACACATAGGACACCGAGCTGTGCTTAGGGCTGCCGCTGACAGGAGAGCTGATGGGCTCGAGCCCTGCGCTTTTACCTTCCCGCCGGAAAGTACGGTAAACAAGGGCGCGGAGGGCTATATCTACAGCCAGTCGGAAAAAAGTGCGATACTTGCAGACGAATGCGGTATCAGACGTGTGATTTCTCCTGACTTTACAGAGGTATGCGGCATGGACGGCGACAGCTTCGCAAGAGATATACTCTGCGGAGAGCTGAACGCTACCTTTGTCTGCTGCGGAAACGATTTTCGCTTCGGCAGAGGGGCCTGCTGCGGCATTGAGGAGCTCCGCGGATACGGCAAAAAATACGGCTTTTCGGTCATGGCAGTGGAAGATGTCTGCTGCTGCGGCGAGAGGGCTTCGTCAACGCTTATACGTCGACTCATTGCTGACGGCGATATGGAAAGGGCAGCGCTTTTTCTCGGTGCTCCCTATATGATATTAAAGGAGGTAAGTCGCGGCGCTCAGCTTGGACGCACTATCGGCTTTCCTACGACAAATCAGTTATTCCCAAAGGGGCAGCTCGTGCCGAGATTCGGAGTATACGCTTCTGAGACCACGGCAGGAGGAAGAACATACCTGTCCATCACAGACGTGGGCGTAAAGCCTACAGTCAGCTATGGCGGTGCGCCTCTTGCGGAAACATACATATACGGATTTTCGGGAGACCTTTACGGAAGTCCGTTGCAGGTCAGGCTCAAATGCTTTATCCGTCCTGAAATGCGCTTTGGCTCGGTGGACGAGCTGAAAAGGCAGATAAATGCAGATATAGAGTCTGCCATTAATATATTGTAAAATATTCGCAGCAATATCACTTTGTTATCACATATAAGTATTAACATTATAATTGCCGCGAACTGAACGGCACCGCACTCTATGTGCCGTAAACATACGCAATAAGGAGGGTCAACCCCAATGATAGAGGTCAGAAACCTTACTAAATCCTACGGCGAAAAGCTCGCTGTGAATAATATCAGTTTCAAGGTCGAAAAGGGCGAGATACTCGGCTTCCTCGGACCTAATGGCGCGGGAAAATCCACGACTATGAATATGTTGACGGGGTATATTTCGTCATCAGCCGGAGAGGTGCTTATCGACGGTGTGGATATCCTCGAGGATCCTAAGAAGGCAAAGGCTAACATAGGATATCTTCCAGAGATACCGCCCCTTTATGTGGATATGACCGTGGAGGGCTATCTCAGCTTTATATACGATCTCAAGAAGTGCAAGCTCCCGAGAAAGGCCCATCTCAAAGACGTGTGCAATCTATGTCAGATACAGGATGTAAGAGATAGACTTATCAAGAATCTTTCAAAGGGCTACCGCCAGAGAGTCGGACTTGCTCAGGCTCTTGTAAACAATCCGCCGGTGCTCATACTAGACGAGCCAACAGTAGGTCTCGACCCCAAGCAGATCGTAGAGATAAGAACTCTTATAAAGAAGCTCGGCAAGAGACATACAGTTATACTGTCGTCTCATATACTTCCTGAGATACAGGCAGTATGCGACAGGATAATCATTATAAACAAGGGCCAGATAGCCGCTGATGGCACAGCTGAGGAGATAGCTGCAAATATCACCAATGAGCACAAGATGACCCTTCGTATCGAAGGTCCTACTCATACCGCCAGCGATAAGCGTGATATCACCGACGCAATAAAGGCGATAAACGGCGTTAAGTACGTCCGCGCAGATATGGAACGCGAAAAGGGCATATATGATTACGATGTAGAAACCGACGGCAAGACAGATATCCGCCGCGATCTTAACCGTTTGTGCACGGAAAAGGGCTGGAATATCCTTATGCTCCAGCTCTCAGACCTCACCCTTGAGGATATCTTCATGAAGATCACCATGTCAGACCCGGAAGTCGACAGCAGCCCGGAAAAGAAGAGCACGGCTGTTACTCCCAAGATAGATCTGAAGATCGGTGACGACGGCTCTCTCAATGCCGTGAATGAGGAAGATAAAGATATTGAGCATAAGGAAAGCTCAGAAGAAAGTAACGGAGGTGAGGAATAATGCTGGCGATATACAGACGCGAAATGGGAGCCTTCTTTACATCCGGCATAGCTTATGTTTTTCTGACTGTGTTCTGGCTCGTTTCGGGAATATTCTTCTATAATACAGTAATTGCTGCCGGAAATGCAGATACTTCAAGTCTTTTCGGCTCAATGTTCATAATAGTCCTCTTCCTTATACCTGTTCTTACCATGAAGCTCCTCAGCGAGGAGAAAAAGAACAAGACGGATCAAGGACTTCTCACAGCTCCGGTGAGCCTGTGGGAGATTGTTCTCGGCAAGTACTTCGCAGCACTTACCCTTTATATTATTGCTGAGTCCATAATATTCGTATACGCATTCGTTATCAATTATCTCGGTGATGTTATATGGCCGTCATTACTGGGCAACTATTTCGCAATGCTCTTCCTTGGAGCAGCGTTTATAGCTGTGGGACTTTTCATCTCCTCCCTTACCGAGAACCAGATGGCTTCCGCAGTGGTTTGTCTTGTAGTTCTTTTCGTTATCTACCTTTCGGAGTCTCTGGTTGCTGGCTTTGCAAATTCAAAGTCAAGATACCTCAAGCTCCTCTATAAGGGAGTAACAAATATATCCTTCTATTCAAGATATATGGAATTCACAAGAGGCGTGTTCAGCCTCACAAGCGTGTTATTCTTTGTCAGCGTAGCGTTCATATTCAACTTCCTCACCGTAAAGGTGCTGGAAAAGAGACGCTGGAGCTGAGTTCCATGAAAGGAAGGTTTGTATACAGATATGAGTAAAAAAGATACCGACAAGATAAATACGCAAAACACTGCCGAAGGTGTGAATGAGCTTGCCGGCGCTGATGAGAGCGCAAAGAAGAAAAGCCCAAAGGGCAGATTTAATTCCCGGAAGCTTAAATATGGCGCGATGTTCTATGTTATAATCGCTCTTGTTATTGCTATAGTGGTCGTTGTGAACATAATGGTCAACGCTGTTGCAAAGCGTTCGCCTATGAAGATAGACCTTACTCCCGATAACAGATACGAGCTTACAGATCAGTCAATAAGCGTTCTTAAGGCTTTGAAGAAGGACGTTGATATAACAGTCACAGCCACAAGGGATTACTTTGAGGCTATAGGCACACAGTATGAGAATTACTATTTGCAGAATTTTGGCGTACCGTCGGAGGTACCTTACGAGATGATACCCGAGCTCCTCGACAAGTATTCGATATATGCAGAGCAGGGCGATGGAAGGATAAACGTAAAGTACGTTGATATGAACATCGACCCCGATGTTATAAACAAGTTCAAGCAGAATTACAATGGCGAGATTGGCAGCGGTTGCATCATTATAAGCTCCGGAGACAGAGTAAGAGTTATATCAGAGAGCGAAGTAATGAATATGCTCACAGCTGACGAGAATGCAATGAGAAATCAGGAGCTCAGATTCAATTTCACAGGCGAGAGCGTATTGACCTCTGCTATTATGAACGTAACTGACATCAGCCCTGTAAAGGTCGCTTTTATAAAGACCATGAACGGCGCGCCTATCTATGATTCAAAGTCTGGCGTCACCGAGGACGCTGTGGAGAGCTTTGAAAATGAGCTCCTTGAAAAGAACGGCTATGAATGCACAGATGTGGATATCGCGTCCGAGGAGTTAGACCCGATTAAGTATGATATGCTGGTGCTCTTTGCTCCTACGGTCGATCTTACCGGAGACCTTATACAGAAGATGAGTGATTTTCTCTTCAACGGCGGAAACTACGGCAAAAACATGATATACGTTCCTGATTACAGCCAGACAGAGCTACCTAATATCGCTGAGTTCCTTGCTGACTGGAGCATAAAGGTGGAAAACAAGTATGTTCACGATTCTGACGATAAGGTTAAGTCGTTCTATGATAACCAGTTCTATCAGCACGTGGGAATAACTCTCGATATAAGCGATGCCGATTCCGTAGGCACTATGCCCAACGAAAAGCTGTCCATAATTGCAGAGTTACCGAGAGAGCTCTCAGAGGTAAAGAAGAATAACGGCGATATTGTAAAGACTGTTCTTATCTCGTCGGATACTTCATATACCGTTGATATGATAGAAAGAACACAGAATACTGACGACACAGGAGTAAAGCCTATCGTTATGCTTTCGAGAAAAGAAGACTCGGAGCAGCTTCAGGTGTTCGGAAGCGAGCTCCTTGTAATTGGCAGTCCACTTATGGCAAGCTCGGTTTATCTACAAAACAATACAGCTTTCAATAATGCAAATGTCCTTATCAACATTATAAACACTATGTCAGGCAAGGAAAACGGCATTATCATACCTGATAAGAATCTCCAGAGTTCGTTCCTTGCTCCCACAGCAAAGCAGGCAAAGACCATAAGCTTGATAGTTATATGGATCATCCCGATGATAATCGCATCAGTAGGCGCGATCATACTGATAAGGAGACGAAATAAGTAATGAAAAAGCAGGCAAAGGGAATAATCGCGCTCAGTGCGCTGCTTGTAGCGTTGCTGGGAGGCGGCTACGCTTATACAAAGTTCGCGCCTGGAGAAGGCAGTGAAATTCCAGCGGAGCCCACACTGTTGGCTACGGTCCCTGATGGCTCGGGAACTGTTCTCGTAAGTGACAATGGTCAGGTGGGAACTGTAAAAAAGGTCCATGTCATCAATAGCGAAGGCGAAATGACAGTCGTAATGAAGAACAGCCCTGCTGAGGACGAGGATCCGGTATATACTCTTGAGGGCTATACCGACCTCAAACTCAAGGAGCTTATGATATCCACTCTTGCAAATAACGGAAACGGTATTGAAGCACAGAATGTTGTGGCAAGAGACTGTGGTGACATTTCAAAGTACGGTCTCGACAAGCCTGAGGCTACGGTCGAGATGACTTATGAGTCCGGCAATAAGGTCAAATTCTACGTGGGGGATACGGCCCCGACCAATGACGGGGTATACTTTATGGTGGATGGCACTAAGGACGTATATATGGTCCCAACGTCAAAGGTACTCAATTACAGTAATTCAGTAAAGGATTTCGTCGATACGACTATACTCGACGATTACTCCGATGGCAGCCAGCCGAGGGTGGAGAGCCTCAGGGTAGCTCGTACTGATATGGACAGCGATATCCTTGTGGAGTACGACGTCAAAAGCGAGGACGCTCATTCGGGCGGAACCTCCTCTTCTCACAAAATGGTGCTCCCCACGGAGAGCTACCTTAACGTAGAGCTTTCAAGCAAAGTTATAACGGGTATGTTCGGGCTCACAGCCTCGGATCTCTACGTTTTGCACTGTACAGACGCAGATATCAAGGAAGCCGGCCTCAGCGAGCCTTTTTGCAGGGTGGATATGGAGTGCGAGGACGGAGATAAGTACACATTGCTCCTTAGCGAGGTGTTTACTAACAATTCGGGCACAAAGTGTTGTTATGGTATGCTGGAGGGCGGAAATACCATATACATCATTCCTTCCGACAGAGCTCCGTGGCTGACAGTTCAGCCGATAGATATTGCAACGAGAATGCTTATTAACGCTTATGTATGGAATATCACGGATATGACCGTGAGCGGCAGCGGTGAGAAGGCAGAATTTGTTATAAAGCCTGCCGATTCAGACAATAAGCCGGATAATCCTTCATCATCAGATTTCAGCGTTACGCTTAACGGTAAGGTATTCGATTCCGAGAGGTACAGGAAGTTCTATTCGTTCCTTGCAGGAACAAACGCGGAGGAATTCGCACTTGGCGTTCCTGTTCCGGATGGCGAGCCGAATGCTGTTATAAAGTACAGTGATTCGTATACTGGAAAAACAATGACTTATGAGTTCTATGAAGATTCGGTAATGCGTTCTCTTATAGTCGTAAACGGAGAGAGCAAGTATTACTGCACAAAGTCTTATGTTAGCGTCCTTCTGGACAATATACGCAGAATAGATACAGACGAAGATTTCGTCACAAGATGGTAATTATTACAGGAGGTATAGAATGATCGAAAAATTCAACACATACAAGGGATATCCGCTTGTAAGAAGCGGCAATCAGATATACTATGGCTATATGTCAGATCCTTATGTTATCTTTATACAGATACTCGAGACCAAGGAGGAAAATGGCGTGGAAATGACCTCAAAGGTCAGGGTTGTCCAGATGGACACTAACGAACCCGATCCACTCAAAGCCTTCGTCAAGAATGCGGAGCGCGAGTGCGGACTCTATGAAGCTCTCGATATTGCAAATGTATGGCTAGAAAAGGCTATGAAGAACTGAGACAGTCTTCATAGGTCAGTGGCAGGAGAGGAAATTTCTGCTGCTGCACTCACAAGTCACTGAAAGTCCCTTCTATAAGGGTGATAAAATGGCATGAAAAGATATTGAATATTAAAAAAATTCAAGTTCTGTTTTTTGCAAAAAAAGAAGCGGCTTATGTTGTGAACGTTTCACAATATAAGCCGTTTATTTTTTTAGTGAGTAAAATAAGATTTGAGTTGCTAGATATTAGCCATTAGTTGTTAGCCTATTGTAGTGGTGGATAATATCCGCCTGAAATGTATGGGACGATGCAGGCATCGCACCTAAAATGGCCTAAGGGCTATACGGTTACTCTACGGAAATAATATAGTAGTAAACAGGCTGACCGCCGTTTACGAGCATTACCTCTATCTTGTCGCCGAGCTTGGACTGTATGAACTTCTGGAGCTCTTCCGCATTCTCCTCGGACACGTCCGCACCGTGAATGAGAGTAACATAGTTCACATCGCCCTTTGCAAGTTTCTTTACAAGCTTGTAGGTAGCTTTATTTATATCACGCTCGGTGAAGGAAAGTTTACCGTTATCGAGAGCAAGTATCTCGCCCTCCTTGATCTGATGTCCCTCGAATTCTGAGTTCCTTGCGGCAAAGGTGATAAGACCGGTGGATACCTTCTCAAATGCCTTTGTCATATCCTTCCGGTTCTCGTTGAGACTGCGACTGTCGTCGAAAGCCAACATTGCCGCAATACCCTGAGGTATCGTCCTTGTCTGGAGTACGCATACTTTCCGGTCGGTGAGCTTAACAGCCTGCTCAGCTGCCATGATTATATTCTTGTTATTTGGAAGTACAAATACCGTATTTGCAGGAGTTTTCAGTATAGCGCGGAGGATATCGTCCGTGGAGGGGTTCATTGTCTGACCGCCCTTTACTACCACGTCGGCACCAAGGTCTGTGAACATTGCTTCGAGACCATGACCCGCTGCCACTGACACAAAGCCAAACTCTTTCTCAGGCTCTGCTGGTGTAAGCCCCGCTTCTGCTGCCTGTGCGTCTTTGACCTTGTTCTCATGCTGTATACGCATATTCTCTATCTTCGGACGGGGATCGTTGGTAAAGTGTCCGAATTCAAGTCCCTTCTGTATAGCCTTTCCGGGATTATCAGTATGTACGTGTACCTTTATTATTTTCTCGTCATCTACTACAACTACGCAGTCGCCGATAGTCTCAAGGTAAGCGCGGAGCATGGTCGCGTCGGGGCAGCCTGACTCCTTTTCGAGCATGAACTCGGTGCAGTAGGTATAGGTTATATCGTCATCATATTCGCTGACTGCTGTTCTGAACGAGTCGGAGGAACTCTCCTGAGCTACTGGAGTCTCCATTGGCTCGGCGATCTTTCCGCCTGCAAAAACGTCACACATAGCTCTGAATATTATACATAGTCCCTTACCGCCTGCATCTACCACTCCTGCTTTTTTTAGCTGAGGGAGCATATCCGTAGTCTTTGCGAGGGTTGCTTCTGCCTCTGCGCATATTTCTTCCCAGAAAACGACCTCGTCGTTGGTCTCTGCACATATCTCGTCAGCCTTTGCGGAAGCAGCCTTGACAACGGTGAGTATAGTGCCTTCTACAGGCTTCATTACAGCTTTGTATGCAGCTTCAACACCAAAGCGGAGAGCGTCGCTGAAATTCTCACTGCCTGCTTCCTTGCAGCCTGCAAGTCCCTTTGAAAAGCCTCTGAATATAAGTGAAAGAATAACGCCGGAGTTTCCTCTTGCGCCTCTCAGAAATGCCGACGCAGCCGTTGATGCTACTTCGGATACGGGAGCCTTTGAGTCAAGACGCTTAAGCTCTGCTATGGAGTTGCTTATTGTCATTGACATATTGGTTCCTGTATCGCCGTCTGGAACGGGGTAAACATTCAGCTCATCCACCTCGCGCTTCCTGTTGGCGATAGTAACGGCAGCGGAGATTATCGCATCTCTGAGTAATGAACCGTTTATCACAGTTAAATCCTCCAATCCTGCTAACAGGTAAATACCTGACGCCTTATGCGTTCAAGTCGTCAACATATACGTTGACCTTGTGTACATCTATTCCTGCAGCTTCCTCTACGGTGAAGCTGACCTTGTGGGTAATGCTGTTTACGGCAGCAGTGATGTTGGTACCGTATGTCACTTTGATATGCAGGTCGATTATGAGACCGCCTTCCTTATCGGTGCGAATCAGTACTCCCTTGTTTTTTCTGAAAGCCTTGCCAGCTGTGAGAGCTGAAACGGCTGAACGGAAGGTGCTAACGTTACTTACGTCGGATACTCCGAAGCAGTCCGTTACAGCGTGCTTGACGAGCTCCGTGAGGTAATTTTCCGATATAGTTATCTTTCCGATATGATTTTCAAAGCCTACCATCTGGTCATCACTCCTTTGGTAAAAATTGCTGCGGCATATTAAATGACCGCTATACTAAATTATTATATCACAAACCAACGGGTTTTACAATACCTATTAAAAAGATTATTTTAAAAGTCCATAACAAAAGCGGTACTCGTCCGAGTACCGCTTATAACTTACTGTAAGCCGTTTTTCTTGTCGTTCATATCGTTCATGCCGAGGCCTGACGATAAATTGCTTCCCAGCTTGCTCTTTACGACCTTTATGCTCTGGAGGTTCCTTGAGTAGTAGCTCTCAGTATCGTTGAGCATCTTTGCAACAGAGGTAGCGGCGTTCTGCTGAAGGTTCTTTGCAGCTGTCTGAGCCTTTGTGAGCATATCGAGAGCCTTCTTCTTTGCCTCTGTTACTATAGCCTCTCTCGATACTATCTGAGCGGCACGTTCCTCGGCCTTACGGATAATGGACTCTGCATTGAGCTTGGCCTCGTTAAGAATACGCTGGCAGTCAAATTCGATTTTCTTTGCTTCCTTAAGCTCGTGAGGCATATTGAGTCGAACATCGTTAATGAGTTCTCTCATTCTTTCTCCGTCGATGACCTTCTTGTGTGATACGAACGGAACTGACCCTGCTTTATCGAGGAGTTCGTCCATTTCTTCTAAAATCTCATCAATGCTCATAGTGATTACCTCTCCTTAATTAGTCTTTGTTTTATATCATCGAGTATTTCGTTGGGAACAAAGTGACTTATATCGCCGCCGAAGTATGCAATCTGCTTTACCAGACTGGAGCTGAGATACATATTTCCCGAAGCAGTTGTGAGGAACACGGTCTCTGCGCCTTCGTACAGTTTCTTATTTGCGAGCGCCATCTGAAATTCGTATTCAAAGTCGCTGACGGCTCTCAAGCCCTTGACGATAGCGATAGCGCCCACGTTTCTTACATAGTCTGCAAGGAGACCGTCAAGTATATCTATAACTACATTATCAAGGTCGCGTGTGACCTGCTCTATCATGAGCATACGCTCAGTAGCAGTGAAGCTAGGCTGCGCCTTGCCTGCGTTCCTTGATATCAGGACTATAACCTTATCGAAGAGCTTTGATGCTCTTGTGATTATGTCAAGATGTCCAAGCGTTACAGGGTCGAAGCTTCCGGGACAAACGGCAACTCTTCTCATTCCTCAGCCACCTCCTCGGACGGTTTGCAGAATATCGTGACATTTATTTTGCCGTAGTGGTAGGTCTTTCTCAGTGTCATACCCTCGGGAACGCTGGGCTCTTCCGCCTCACTTTCGTATTCGCATATTATTGAGCCTCCTTCCCTCAGCTTTTTAGCTGCGAAGGGGAGTATATTTGCGATATGACTGTGGCGGTATGGCGGGTCGAGGATTATGATATCGAAGGTCTGGGCGGTGAGCTTGATATAATCATAGCTGTCCCGGTTTATGACCTCTGACTGGCGTTCAAATCCTGTATTGCGCAGGTTTTCGTTCACACATCTTATTGAGCGGAGCGAGCTGTCGATGAATACAGCGTGGTCTGCGCCGCGGCTGAGAGCTTCGATGCCCATCTGACCGCTTCCTGCGAAGAGGTCGAGAACTCTTGCTCCCTCAAGCTCAAACTGAACGGCTGAAAAGATGCCTTCCTTAACCTTGTCAGCGGTGGGTCTGACATCCATCCCCTCCGGTGCGACAAGCTTCCGGCCTCTTGCAATGCCTGTGATTACTCTCATGTTTTAGTGCTCCGATACCGCAGAAGCTACTGCGGTTTCCGCATTTACGGTATACGGATACCGGATTATATATACATATTATTATATATTATTTTTGAGGCTTTGTCTATATTATTTCTTAAAAATGGCGATTTTGACTAAAAAATGATTATTTTATTCGCGTATCATATACACATATTCAAAAATACGCCTTATTTGGGGAAATTTGCGTCTGACGCATAAATGTTTCAAATTTAAGCTGGGAACTGGGAGCTACGGAGTCGCCAGCGGTAATATTATTTATTAAAAATATGAGAACATTGAATACATCAACTGTCAACTCTACCCTTTATTTTCTCAACTTAAAACATTGGAGCAATTTTTTGGGAAAAGGTATTGACAAATGTGTATATAAATGCTATAATGTGTATAACGTATATATACAATATTGAGGTGGACTATGGATATTATCATCAGTAATTCATCGGGTGAGCCCATATATCAGCAGATATCCTCGCAGATAAAGGGACTTATCCTTAACGGTGCGCTGAAAGCAGGGGACGCTCTGCCTTCCATGCGTACACTTGCACAGCAGCTCCGCATAAGCGTTATCACCACTAAACGCGCTTATGAGGATCTTGAAAGAGACGGCTTTATTGAGTCGTATACTGGCAAGGGCAGCTTTGTCAAGGGGCAGAATGCCGAGCTCCTCAGGGAGGAGTATCTGCGCCAGACAGAGGCTCTGCTCATTCAGGTATGCGAAAAGGCGAGACAGTGCGAGCTCAGTCTAGACGAGCTGAAGGAAATGCTTGATCTCATTTACGGAGGGGAAGAAAATGAATGACTATGAAAATGCTATTGAAATCAAGGAAGTGACCAAAAGGTACGACGGATTTACTCTCGACAGAGTAAGTTTCAACGTGCCGAAAGGGTCGATTATGGGTTTTATCGGGCAGAACGGCGCAGGAAAGACTACTACTATAAACGCCCTGCTCAATATCGTGAAAAAGGACGAGGGCGAGATACGTCTCCTTGGTCTTGACAGCGAAAAGGACGAATACGAGGCAAAAAAGCAGATAGCTGCGGTGTTTGACGAGTTGCCTTTCGACGATAGACTCAACGCTATTGCTATCGATAAGATACTCCGGGAGATATACGAGGAGTGGAGTACGGATACATTTTTCGGCTATCTTGACCGCTTTGCGCTGCCAAAAAAGAAGAAGTTCGGCAAGTTCTCAAAGGGCATGAAGATGAAGCTGCAAATAGCGTCTGCGCTGTCCCATAATGCGAAGCTCCTCATCATGGACGAGGCTACGACAGGACTCGACCCAGTTGTAAGAAACGAGATACTGGACATATTCCTCGAATATTTGCAGAACGAGGAGAATACTATCCTCATGTCATCCCATATCACCTCAGACCTTGACAAGATAGCCGACTGCGTTACATTTATCGACAAGGGCAAGGTACTGGTAAGTGGCTTCAAGGACGATATACTTGAAAGCCACGGCATACTCAAATGCACAAAGGATGACTATAAGGATATTGCTTCCGAGGACATAGTAAGCGCAAGACTGAACGACTTCGGTGCTGAGATAATGGTGTCTGACAAGGCTTCATGCAGCCGAAAATACTCGGGAGCTGTCATTGATCCCGCAACTCTTGAGGACATAATGATCTATTATGTAAACCGGGGCAAAAAGGAGTGGAGATGAATGAAAGGTCTTATCTACCGTGAGTTATACCTTATCCGCAAGACTATCGTGATAACGCTTCTTGTCTATTTCAT
>NZ_JAGCFH010000019.1 GCF_017650195.1 Ruminococcus sp.
ACCGTTGATGCCGCCACTGCTTCCGTGCCCGGAGCGCCTATAACGCCTACTGCAGACGGCATGACAACAGCCGCCGACAACAATAAAGCAGCTGCTGCCTTTACTTTTTTGCCTAAAAACATTTTAATACCTCCTGAATTAAAGTTTGCCTTTTTCCTGACATATCTCCTGTCAGCGCATAAGAATTATAATGCTCATTATATATACCATTGAACATTCATACATATTGATGACGTTTTCAACATTACTCCTTGTTTATTTTACCATTAATTTCCAATAGGTTCAACCGCTTTTTTGAAGATTAGGTGGACAAAATGAATATCATACTATCATTCGCACAAATTACAGCATAATTTTTTTATAATAATCATTATATTAACATTGCATCTGACATAGCCTTAAATATTTCCACATTATCCGTAAAGGAACTGATATCATAAAGCTTTACGACATTATCTGCTATTTCCCGTGATGGCCGCTGTTGACTTTTTTCCTGCGATAGTGTATAATTTTTTACAGACAGGAGATGATAAAATGCGTTCAAAAGGTACTAAAACTATTGCCGAAAACCGCAAGGCTCGTCACGACTACTTCGTTCTTGAATCCTATGAGGCTGGTATTGAGCTGGTAGGCACGGAAGTGAAGTCCATACGTCAGGGTGGAGTAAATTTAAAGGACTCATGGTGCTCTATTGACAAGGGCGAGCTTTTCGTACGCGGTATGCATATCTCCCCTTACGAGAAAGGCAATATCTTCAATCGCGACCCCATGAGAATAAGAAAGCTCCTCATGCATAAACGCGAGATAAATAAATTATACGGTACTCTCAAACAGGAAGGACTGTCTCTTATACCACTGAGTCTTTACTTCAAGGACTCCAGAGTAAAGATGCAGCTTGGTCTCTGCAAGGGCAAAAAGCTCTACGACAAACGTGCAGATATCGCCAAGCGTGACGCCAACCGCGAAATAGACCGCAATATAAAAACAAGGAACCAGTAACGAAAGGATAGCTGTTATGCTGTATCCCAAACCGCTTAAAAAAGGTGATAAAGTAGCTGTTATAAGTCTTTCAAGTGGTATTCTCGGCGAATCATACTGTGCTCATGAAAGAGAGATTGGATTAAAAAAGCTTCGTGAATTCGGTCTTGAACCCGTTTTCACAAAGCACGCTCTAATGGGAAATGACTATATCCTCTCTCACCCCGAAGCCCGCGCTGAAGACCTGAAGGAAGCCTTTCTTGACAGCTCCGTAAGCGGTATTATCTGCGCTATCGGCGGTATAGAGACCTTCCGTACCTTTCCATACCTTATGGAGGATAAGGAGTTTATCAGTGCCGTTAAACAGACTCCTAAGTTTTTTCTCGGCTTTTCCGATACCACTAATAACCACTTTATGTTCCACAGGTTGGGCTTGCAAACCTTCTACGGTCAGGCTTTCATTTGCGATCTTGCAGAGATTTCGGGTGATATGCTCCCCTATTCCAAAGTGCAGTTTGAAAGTTGCTTCACCTCTTATCACGGGAGGAAGATAACTCCATCCGATATATGGTACGAAGAAAGAAGTGACTTCTCCGCAGAAGCCGTGGGAACTATGCCTGTCGCGCATAGAGAAGAACACCACTATGAGCTTTTACAGGGAAGTCCTGTTTTCAGCGGAGAGCTTCTCGGCGGCTGTATCGACAGTATAGGTGAAATGCTTCTCGGAATAAATATTGAGAGCTTCGGAGGTATCCCTGCTCCTTATATCGAAGCCTACCCCAGTCTTGCAGAGGATCTTGGTAAACAGAGGGATATTATCCAGAGATACAGTATCTTCCCAAGTCCTGAGGAATGGCGGGGTAAGATACTTTTTGCAGAGACCAGTGAAGAAGCTCCTGATCCTGGAAAACTTGCCGAATACCTTTCGGCTATGAAAAATGAGGGCGTTTTCGAGAATATAAACGGCATTATCGTAGGAAAGCCAATGAATGAGAAATATTACGAGGAATACAAGACCGTATGGCGCGAGATCGTGGATAACGAAAAGCTTTCCATACTTTACAATGTAAATTTCGGTCATGCTGCTCCGAGAGCTGTCCTGCCATACGGTGCTACAGCACAGGTCAGCGCAGATAAACAAGAAATAATCCTTTTATAAGATACTGATGTAATAAAATCTGCTTAAACAAAAACAGGCAAAAGAAGTTATCACACTTCTTTTGCCTGTTTTTTATCAATACTATCTGCGACCGGCAGGTCCTTTTCTAGTACATAGCTGTTTTCTCTTTCTTCATATAAGCGAAAATCGTTTCGCTTATAAAAGCTTATCGCATTGAGATTGTCCTTTTCCACCTCTAGCCGAAGCATATTCATGCCGCTCTTGCTGGTGAAATCTTCAACCTCATGCAGTATATAAGAACCTACGCCCTTGCTCCTATGAGCTTTTGAAACTGCAAGCATTGAAAGATATGCTACCCTTCCGCTTGTGTCATTGTCGTAAAAAGCTGCAAAGCCTGCCGCTTTATTATCGTGTTCGTCATAGACTGCAAGGAATCTTCCGCATTCCGAGAGCTTACGTGCCATAGTGCGCCGGAATTCGCTTCCGCGTGACAAAGAGTGCAGGATACCAACAAAGCTGTCAAGTATATCTCTGATCTCTTCCTCACGGCAGATTATTGCTTTTTCCATTCGTTCACCACTGGCTTTCTCTTACCGCTTGCAAGTATCGGTATCTCCTTTACCATTTCAACCGATATCTCAGCGCGTTCACCAAGAAGCTCACGCAACTCTGCTTCACATTCCTTTGTGGAAATATTTTCTTCCATATTCAGTCTGATCTTATATTCATGCTCGCCTGTCTGTATAAACTGCCACTGGATTATTCCCTTGAGGTTTTTGAGTATTCTTGCTAGAGCCATAGGCTGTACCGGGTTTCCGTTAGTATCAAAGATAAGGTCGAGCCTTCTACCGTAAAGCTTGCTGATATACTGCCAGCCGTGGCTGAGCTTGTTTCCTTCTGCCATTATAGCAGTATCGCCGGTATCGTATCTTATCAGCGGGAAGGCGTAGTTATACAGGTCAGTGATAACTATACGTCCAAGTTCTCCTGGATCCGCAGGCTTGTCTTCGTCAAGCTTTAATATCTCAAAATAGTAGCTTGCATGGTTCAGATAGTACTCATACTCGCCCTTTGCACTCTGCTGACCGAGTATGCCCTGCTCCTCGTTGCTGTATCTTTCAAGAACGTTGCAGCCGATAAGGCGCTTAAGCTCGCTTCTTGTCTGCTCCTTAAGCATTTCCGAGCCTGTAAATATTACCTTCAGTGAAGGAAGCGGAGTAGGATGCTCCCCGAGATACTGCGCTATCTGATCGAACCAGTTAGCATATCCGAGAAGGGCAACTACGTGCTCATTCTTTACTGTCTCAACAAGATTCTTTACAGTATCGTTGTCCATTTTGCTTATATTTATTGCAAGGATATTCTCCATGAACTGCTGTTTCTTGGACTTATTGTGCCATTTTGTCCACACTCTGCACTGTCCCAGCTTTTCATGAGACTTGAAGCCACCGAGCATACCGAAGTATTTCAGCTCTGCGATTCTTCTGTTGCGCTTTCTGGTATCAGCCGGTACCGCAAAGGGTGTACCGGTAGAGCCGGACGTCCTCTGAACGTATATCTCCTTGGTCTTCTGCTCGGGGATATCTTCAGCCTTGACTGCAACCTTGTCATGATTGGCAATAAGTATATTTTTGTTTACTATCGGGAAGCTTGTTATATCGTTGCTGTCATACTGCGAATAGAATGCACTGTGCTTCTTAGCAAATTCAAGAAGATTCTTAAGGGACTCAGCCTGAAGCTGCTTGCCGCGCTTTTCGTCGCTAAGTATGGTATGTATGTCACGATAATGCTTGCCCACAGGACTTCCATGAAGGAAATCGTTCGTCCAGTAAATAGAACGTCTTAAAAAACCGCCAATGCTCATTTTAATCCTCCATCATAACAGTATAAAGCTCGTTGATCCTGTCCAAAATACGTATCATTTCCGAACTGTCACTGAACTTCATAAAGATTATACCCAGCGCCTTTGCGGCGTTGTCGAATCTTTCGATACTGTCGCCTTTCTTCTTATATTCGCATTTTTTTATTATATATTTCTCAAGCTCGCCGGAATACCGAATATGGTCGTATACCCCGTTACGGTCGGTATGCAGGTTATGGGTTGCATAGTACGGCACAGGCTCGCTTATGTTCATTACAGGCACCTCGCCCATAGCTGCCTTTACGGTCATTTCGACAACATCGACGCCGAATATGCAGCCAAGCAGGTCAGGAATCATATTTCCGCCGTTTCTCGGTCCTACATCTATCATGAATACTCTGTCATTTTTGTCAGAGACGAGCTCTACGTTCATTGCACCGAATCTTATACCGAGCTTGTCTACCATAGTCTGAAGTGTATCCTTTACACTGTCAAAAACCTTTTCTGTCAGCTCCGGAGGATAACTCTTTCCCACAGGAACGAGAGGATTGACGTTATTGTCGCGGTGACAATTCATAAGTCCCCACATAATAACCTTTCCATCCCATATAAATATATCTCCACCGATCAGATAGGGATGTGCCTTTTCAATGTACTCCTCAATGATTATCCTGTGGCTCCTTGAAAATGAAAAAGCAAAATCAAGAGCCTCAGGGAGAGCATCCCAGCTTCTAAGCACAGTTGCGCCCTTGCTTCCCGACGAATCCACTGGCTTTATTATGACCGGAAGTGTAAATCTGTCAGTATCTCTTACCGCCTCGTCTGCGTCAGTATAACCTGCCGCTGCAGGTGTATTAAAGCCGTTTTCAGACAAGAAAGCTCTGAATTTATCCTTATTGCACAGTATTTCAACAGATTCATAAGGATTTGTGTTCAGCCCCATTTTCTCAGCAACATAAGCCGCTGTGGGCGCTGCTGGGTCAGAGGCATAGGCTACGATACCGTCGATCTGTTCTTTTTTTGCAACATCAAGTATTGCTTCCTTATCAGTAGTGCTCACAAGGTAAAACTTATCAGCAACATACTGTCCCGGATTATCTGTTAAATAATCGCAGAGCACTGTGTAATAACCCAGTCTTTTTGCGGTCTCGATAGCAATGACCTGTTGTGCTGAGCCGCCTAACAATAATATTTTTTTCATATATACGCTTCTTCCTTTTGCTTTTGAAGTAAAACCTTGAGAACGCAAGGATTTAGCTTTCTATATTAATTATGACAATGTCAGATCCGTCTCGCAGCTGCACGTCTTATGCAAGCAAAATAAATCCCTATATACCGTTATATAAGTGATATATAAGGATTTGTCTGTGACACTTTGGGTCACCTGTTGATATTTGGTGGAGGCGAGGGGAATTGAACCCCTGTCCGAAAGCCTGTTCATGCAACTTTCTACGAGCGTATCTTACCTATTATGATTCCCTGCGGCGGCTGCCGGTAAACGGGCTGGGGCAGCAGGTAGTCCGTATACAACTGCCGGACACGGACACTTCCGGCAATCGTTCACCGCTCATCGATGCCCAAGCGGGAGCCGCGGTACTCACCCGGTGGACAGAAGCTGACTTAAGCAGCTACCAGTTCTCTGTTTCCAGAAACCGTAATGTTATTTCTTGCGTTTATATTTAAACGTGGCGCAGGTTATGGAGATCACGCCATTCTCCGCTCGCTTATCACACTTCGAGACCCCCGTCGAAACCTTTACGCCCCCATAAAATGAGGGTATAGGTTAGGGAGCCGAAAATGCTCCAAGCTTTATTATACATTGTTTGTTCAGATTTGTCAACTGTATAATAATGACATTTTTGTCAAAATCATGGCTTCTTTATATCGATTTTGGACATAAATTCTGCCCCAAAGGAGATGTCACAGCTTTCTTAGGCATGGAGATTAAATAAAAAACGTCTCCGGATAAATGACCGGAGACGTTCCTTTTTTAGCCAAGAGACCGAAGCTTTTTTTGCAGCTCTATCATGTGATTACGGCAGGCTGTTATCTCGCCTGTATACTTATTGAACCACTCTACATCCGTTTCGTCAGGCTGCTCCTGTAAAAGTATAGCCTGTACAAGCGCTGACTGTGAACGCGAACGTTTTCTTTCGATCTCCTTAATAGTGCTCATGCAGAGCTTTATTTCCTTTTTCAGACGTCTTTTTTCGCCCATACCAAATCCTCCTCTGCATCAATACCCCTGCTTGTCTATCGAATCGACAAGGGCTTCTGCCTCTTCGTAGCCTTTATCAAGACCGTCAAGGATATCCTGAAGAGCTTTTTCAAGCTCGTCCAGTTTCTTTGTCATCTGTTCCGGATACTTCATAAGGCAGGTAGTTGCCTCGTTGACGGTCTTCTTTTCATCCTCAAGGTCGTCTATCAGGAACACAAATGAATTCGCACCGCTCATATCGCTGAGTATACGCCGGTATCTCAGTTCCTTATCCCCTTCCCCGTTTTTATACGATTTGATGTCTTCCACCACATCTCCGAGGCAGGTACGGTACTGACTCTTATAGGTCTCCTGTACACGTCTGACTTCGTCCATATACAGTGCAATGAATACGAGCAATGCAACAAATGTTATAATGAACAGAATGATCGCACTAATCATTCTCCTCTTCATCAGTTTCTCTTGGTTCAATCGTATTCACCTCGTTTTCAGGACTGTAGCCTATCTCCTCAAGACGTCTCTTTTCCTTTTCGATAGCCTCACGCATAGCCGCTTCGTGCTTTTCCTCGGGAGTCAGTTCCTCCTTTGCGGCGACTTCTCTTCCGATCTTCACAACGGTCTTTGCTTCATATATAGCTATAGCCGTCATAGGTAAGACTACCAGCAGCAGAAGCAGCTTCTGTGCGTTTACAAAGGAACTTAGCCATATAAAGAACCTCGCCTTGCACTTATATCTGCCAACTATATTTTCAGGCTTCACATACACGCTGTCGTCCACGGGATTAGCATCGCCTCTTGTTATGTAGCTTCCGTCACTGTTCATGCCTACTATCCTGTGAGTAACGAGAAGTCCGCGGATATCGCTCTGCTCAGAATAGAATGAGATTATGTCCCCTTCTGAAAGAGCATTCACATCTGTCTTCTCGACGATTATATATTCTCCTGTATATATGGAAGGTTCCATGCTTCCAGTAACTACTCTTAGTATGCTCTTTCCGAAAACATTAACAGCTCTGCCCTTTGCGGAGCAGACCATGACATATACAACAAAAGCAAAAGCGATTAGAGTTATGACTGCTACTATGATATTAGATATTTTTGTGGAATTATCCTCTTCTTCAGTCTCAACGGAACTGCTTTCAAGATTTTCGAGGCTTTCGGCACTTGCACGTATGCTCTCCTCCAGCACTCTCTTCTCTTTTCTTCGGTTCTCAACAGCACGGCGAAGCTTTTCAAAGACATTTACATGATACTCCTTGTAAAGCCGCTTCATTTCCGTATCTATTGCTAACTGCTCCTCGGGAGTTCTGACAGGAGGAGTATATGCAGGTCTCGGCTTGTTCTTATCAGCAATGCGCTTCTTGCGCTTGAACTTCATATCGCCGATAAAACGCATAATCTTGTACTTTGCAGCCTGTCCGTACTTCTTGTAGTAGACCTCCATATCCTTTCGTTCCTGCTTTTCGTGCTCCTTAGCTTCCTGCTTTGCCTGCTTTTCAGCAAGGAGCTGTTTATAACGCGGATTGTCGGTATCCTTTGGTATAATACCAAATACTACTGCAAGAAGATGTCTTATCAGTCTGATAAGTACGTATATCGGATTCCACGAATATTCGCGGTATATCTCCCTGAAAGGTTTATTCTCAAAACGCTGTCTGTCCGCCTTCAGGCGCTGAGCGCGTTCTGTTTCGGCGCGTTCCTTTTCACGCCGCTGCTGCTCCAGCTTCTTTCTTGCTGCAACAGCTCTCGGATCCTCGAAACTCTCGCCTTCCTCGTTTGATTCGAGCTCGGCTTTGACTTCTTCGATCTCTTCTTCTGTGACTTCGTCATACGCCTGCTTTTCAAGCTCAGCCTCGTCTGGACCTTTATTGAGAGTCTCCTCATCGAGACCTTCAGCTTCACCCAGTTCGTTTCTGGCGATCTCTTTATTATGGCGTATCTCCTCACGCTCGGCAGCAAGTCTTTCTTCCTCCTCGCGTTTGAGACGGGCTTCTTCCTCGCGCTTGCGAATCTCTTCAAGTCTTGCAAGGCGCTCTTCCTCAAGCCGCTGGCGCTCGCGCTCCTCTGCTTCCTGCTCGGCGCGCTTCTTCTCCAGCATTTCCTGTACGCGGCGTTCCTCTTCCTCCTTGGCTTTTCGGATACGCTCCAGCTCAGCCTGCCTTGCTTCCTCTATACGTTTCAGCTCGGCAAGCCTTGCCTCCTCCTCCTGACGGCGCTTCTCTTCCTCTGCACGCTCGTTTTCGAGCTTTGAAAGGTACTCTGTCTCCAGCTTTATTACTAAAGACAGCTCCTGAAACATCTCCGTAAGGTTTTCGGGAAGGCGCTTTTCCATTTTAAAATCGCCGTCTGCAGCTATATATCCTGCTGTGGTCTCAGATGAAACACTATAATCCGCCGCAAGGGTCTTGTCAAATTTCTTCAGGAACTTAGGTGCTATTGGCTTGCCCGTCTGAGTTTTCAGATGAGTTACCTTATCTACCGTATCCACGTTCATGTACGAACGGAAAAGCAACAGATTCAGCACCACAAGCTTGTAGAAATCGTTGATATAATCCTCCTGCGGCTGCATCGCAGTATTTTCAATGTTTATCTCATAGCCAACCTTGTCGTAGCTCTCGATATACTGCCAAAGCGTAAGGCAGGCTTTCAGATCCACGTTTTTCATAATCGCGTTTGTACGCATTACAGGTGGACGTATGTATGTATTTCCGAGAGCTTTGCAGAGATCAGAACCCTTGTAGCCCTCAATCGCTGTTTTCAGCTTCTCGACACGCTGCCACACGGTATAACCATTGGCATCGTAGGAATCGAGATTGTCGATAGTCTCGATCTTCAGATCCACCTTCATCTTTCCGCCGGTGCCGTCGTCCAGAACCGTATCAAAGCCTAGGGTATAAACCTCCTCGTCCTTTGATACCTGAGCCAGCTTTTCGTATCGGGTATTTATGAAGATGTAAAGTCT
>NZ_JAGCFH010000177.1 GCF_017650195.1 Ruminococcus sp.
CGCTTGACTTTACTTCGATTTTATACTATAATGAAATAAATGATGTCGGTAATTATTGTAATACCGCTGAATAAGGAGTATAATCACAATGAAAAAGGGAATATTTGCAATTTGCATGGCGGCTGTTATGCTCACAGGCTGCGGAAGCACCGCGGGCTCGTCCGAGAGCAGCAAGAATGACGCCCCTGCGACAACAGCGGCAGCTCAGCAGGAGACAGAAGCTGAGACAGAGGCTGCAACCTCACAGGAAGATGAAGAAGTGGAGTATTATGACTGGTATGGTATTGATATGCCGATTCCAAGTGGAATGGAAATATCCAATCTTGCAAGAAGACAGCATGTTCTTAATGAATGCTGGGAAGGCGGCGAACCGTCTGATATGGTTTTCTATTCGTTTGATCAGGTATACAGCGAGAGCGAGTATCTGGATGAATCACAGGGGCACACACTTGAGGAACTGCCCGAATTAAAAGCGCTGGGAGACAGGCTCGTCACGAAATTCAATGCTGTATGTCAGTGTGCTGGTAGGGTTACGGTTGACTCCTCCTCAAAAGAGACGTTTATGGGACACGAGGTCCTTTGCGTGAATGGTACTGTTGTACCGACCGTTGATGATCCGATACATATAAAGATCTACTACGGATATTTGGATAATGCCGCAGAAGAAGGATATAAGCATATTCCGTCCTGTTGGTATGCGTTTACACAGTCGAACGACGCGGAAGCGCTGGAGATGATGGAAAACGCAGCCGACCTTCCTCTCACAAAGGCAAAGCTCCACGAATAATGAGACAAAGCACCTGTTTCGGCGGGTGCTTTTTTGCTGATTTGAGCGGAAAAAACGAAAAATTATAGAATAATACTTCTATTATTCATGCATTGACAAATATATGTGTCTATGCTATAATTCAAATGTCATTAAACTTCATTCTTATGAATCAGGCGGTCAGCTTCTCTCCTTATGCTGACCGCCCTTTTCTTTTTTCTTTTCTATCCATGGCGTGATACGTCACCCGATGTACTCCTCGACGCTGATACTTTTCCTGTCAATGGGCGGAGTGCTCGGTTCGCCTATTTCGATCGCGATATTGCTACTGTATATTCCGATAATCGCAAAGCGTATCCGCAACGAGGAAGAAATTCTCGAAAAAGGGCTTGAAGGCTACACGGAGTATAAGAAAAAGGTCAGATATAAGGTCATTCCCTATATCTGGTGATATGGTACTATTATGCTATACTATGCAGATAAGACCGACTGCTTCCACAATCGGTCTCATCATACACTCTGTTATTACACTATTTTTCGTTTACACAGAATTTGGGATTGACTCCAGATTGGGACAGCGACGTTATGTGCTATCTCCCGGGCAAAGAAGGCAAGGGCATCTCGGATGTGCTTTGCGGCTGTGATGATTTCACGGGGAAACTGCCGTCCAACTGGTACGGCTCGTTTGACCAGATAGGCACAGACAAGTGCTTCATCAAGTGCGGTTACGGTGAGAGCTACGGTGCTGGCTTCAAGCCCCGCCAAGAGCCCGAGACCCATACTGACTGACGAGACTAATTGGTAATCAAGCAAAAATCGCGGACGGAACTGCAATGTCAGGCACAAACCACTCACTAATTCAGAGTATTCGTGCCTGACGACAGAGTTCCGTCTGCGAAAGCTGTTTCGGACTATTATTGGTCTGATAAGATATGTCAACAAAAGATTAGTTCTTTTTCCTTTAATATTCTTGAATTATTTTTCAAACTGTGATATAATTATTAATGATTTTAATCAAGCAATTCAAATAATCAGAATGGAGTGATATAAAATGATACTAAAAAAGATGCTTGCTGTCATGTCAGCAGTAACCTTATCTTTCTCTGCAGTGTCCGGATGTTTTCCGAGTATGTCTTCTTCGAAGCATACTTTCAGAGCAATGGCTGAGGAGATAGAGTTTTCGAACAACGAAGAACTTGTTCTTGTTACAGATTCCCAGAAAACTGATACAGAGACAAAAAATACTGATGACGGACTGAGCTACTATTTTGAAGGTGACGAGATCATCATCAACGGTTATTCAGGTAGTTCAAAGAAAGTCGTTATTCCTGAGACTATAGATGGTATAGCTGTAACGACTGTTAGTGACTATGCTTTCAATGGTAACACTGTAATAACAGGGATTGATCTTGGAAATGTTAAGTCAATTGGAGGAAAAGCATTTGCAGGATGTACAGAACTGAAGGAGATAACTATTCCGAAGACAGTTACACAGGCAGGTGACTGGAAATATGGCTGTTTAGAAGGAAGCAGTATCGAAAAAGTAGTATTTGAAGAAGGAATAGCAAGTATTCCTGCCTATGTGTGTAGGAACGCAAGCAGCGTAAAAGAAGTGATACTGCCAGAAAAGGTTGATACCGAAAACGGATATTCTATTGGTGAACATGCGTTTGATGGCACATCGGTAAGTTCAATAAAACTGCCTGTTAGTCTTACTTCAATAGGCAACAGTGTATTCGCCGGTTGCAAGAACCTAAAATCAATATCGGTACC
>NZ_JAGCFH010000178.1 GCF_017650195.1 Ruminococcus sp.
ACCAGACATTTATGCGGAGATATAGTTTAAGACTATATGTTGAGGTAGGTCTTTATCTCCTCAATGTATATTTCTGCCATTTCACTGAGAATAACATTTTTTAGTGTGATATAGCCTATTTCCATTACTTCGTCAGTATCGTCATCAAAAGGTACTGCTATATAATCGCTGCCGTTGAGCTCCTCGCAAATAATGCCGGAGCAGAGGGTATAACCGTTCAAACCAATCATAAGGTTAAGCATAGTGGCACGGTCGTTTGCCTTTATAGTACGCTGATAATCTGCTGTACTGAGCAGCTCCTCGGCAAGGTAGAAAGTACTGTTGTCGCCCTGTTCAAAGGAAAGGCATGGATAGTCGGCGAGCTGTTCAAAGGTTATCTTTTTTTCCTTTGCAAGTGGGTGTCCCTTCCAAATATAAACGAACGGACTGCATTTCGTAAGGGTATGGAATTCTATGCCGTTTGAGTGAAGCAGCTTTGTTATGGACTTACGGTTGAAATCGTTAAGATAGATTATACCTATCTCACTACGCATGGTAGCAACATCGCTGATGACTTCAGCTGTCTTTGTCTCACGAACTGCAAACTCGTACTCTGTAGTATCGAACTCCTTGACCATTTCCACGAACGCCTTTACTGCAAAAGAGTAATGCTGTGTCGAAACGCCGAACTTTTTCTTGACATTACCCTTGCTGATATACTTCTCAGCAAGCACGTCAAACTGTCCTACGACCTGACGGGCATACTGTATAAACTCCGCACCGTCGTTGGTGAGGGTAACTCCCCTGCCGCTGCGATTGAAGATCTTTATGCCTATCTCCTTTTCAAGCTCCTGCACTGAGGAAGTAAGAGAAGGCTGGGAAACGTAGAGCTGCTCCGCTGCCTTGTTCATAGAACCTGTTGCCGATATGGCAAGTATGTATTTAAGCTGCTGTAAAGTCATTGTTTACCTCCCGATAATTTTAAATTGAGATATTAGAATTGAAAATGCAGAATTGCGCTGTCCTATGTCGTGGAAAAATCAAAATAAGTAAGTGAAAGTTAACACATTCATTTTCAATTCTCCATTCTCAATTAATCATAAAGTCCGGTACTGAAATATCTGTCACCTCGGTCAGGAAATACCGTTACTATATTGCCTTTGGCGCCGCCGTCAATAAGCTTGAGTACTGCCGCCATAGCTGCTCCTGAGGAGGAGCCTGCGATTATTCCTTCTGTCTTTGCAAGTAACCGGGACGTTTCAAAAGCCTCTTTATCATTTACTTTTATAACATCGTCAACAAGAGACATATCCATAGTATCCGCAATGAAGTCATTGCCAATGCCTTCGATGTTGTAGTCGGCGTGCTCACCGCCGCCCATTGTAGAACCAATGGGGTCTGCAAGAATACCCTTTACAGAAGGTACTCTCTCTTTCAGGTAGCGGAGTATACCCGTGTAAGTACCTCCACTTCCTGCACCTGCAACCACGTAATCTATCCTGCCGTCAAGATCCTCGAATATCTCGCGTCCTGTAGTTTCGTAATGTGCAAGGGGATTACTCTGATTTTTGAACTGCTCCAAAGATATTGAGCCCGGTATCTGTGCCTTTATCTCCTCTGCCTTGGAGACTGCACCGAGCATACCCAGCTCACGAGGTGTATTAACTACCTCCGCGCCCAGTGCGCGGAGAAGAGCCTGCTTTTCCGCCGAAAACTTTGTAGGTACTACAAAGATTATCCTGTAGCCACGATTAAGTGCCGCAAAAGCTATTCCAAGTCCCGTATTGCCTGCGGTAGCTTCAACGATGGTACCGCCTTTTTTTAGAAGTCCCTTTTTCTCTGCATCGTTTATCATATACAACCCTGTACGGTCCTTGACGCTTCCAGAAGGATTCCACAGTTCTAGCTTTGCAAAAACGTTCACATCTGCAATGCCAGTTATATTCCCAAGGCGCACCAAAGGAGTATTGCCTATAAGCGACTGCATAGAATCATAGTATCTCATATCTATTATCTCACTTTCTCTCTGATTTTGCAATAGCCTGTTCAATATCCACAAGAATATCTTCAATATTTTCGATACCTACTGAAAGTCGGATAAGTCCGTCAGTGATACCGACCTTTTTGCGTATATCGGCAGGAATAGAAGCATGGGTCATTGTCGCAGGATGGCATACGAGGGACTCCACGCCACCGAGGCTTTCTGCAAGAGATACAAGTTCTAGGCTCTCAAAGAAAGAATTTATATCATAGTTTTCGTGGAGCTCAAAGGATATCATTGCGCCACCATTCTTAGCCTGTCTGCGATTTGTCTCATATCCCTGACTGCCTGACAGTCCCGGATAGTAAACATTCTTCACTGCCTTGTGCTTTGAAAGGAACTCCGCAATCTTTTCAGCGTTGTATACGTGTCTGTCCATACGTACAGCAAGGGTTTTTATACCGCGGATAAGCAGGAATGAATCAAAGGGTCCGAGAACTCCTCCGGTAGAATTCTGTATGAATGCTATCTTCTCTGCAAGCTCCTTTGTGCTTACTACTGCAAGTCCTGATACTACATCACTGTGACCGCCGAGATACTTTGTAGCACTGTGTACGACAATATCCGCACCAAGCTCAAGGGGCTTCTGAAGATATGGAGTCATGAAAGTATTGTCCACGATGACCAGAAGTCCGTGCCTGTGGGATACTTCCGCAATTGCGCTGATATCAGTAACTGTCATAAGAGGATTTGCCGGGCTCTCTATAATAACAGCCTTTACATCGTCAGTGATCTGGCTTTCGTAAACGTCCGGATGTTCAGTATCGGCAATGGTATAGGTAAAGTCAAAATGATCAAAAACCCTGCTCAACAGGCGGAATGTACCACCGTAGACATTGCTTGATATAAGCACTCTGTCGCCGCTGTGAAGAAGGCTGAGGACTGCTGTAATAGCTGCCATTCCGGAACCGAATGCAAAGCCTGCAACTCCGCCTTCCAGCTCTGCGATAAGCGCTTCAAGAGCCTCTCTGGTGGGATTTCCGGTACGTGAATACTCATAGCCTCTCATTTTACCGAGACCGTCCTGCTTGTAAGTGGATGTCTGATAGATCGGCACATTTACTGCACCTGTTCTTTCATCAATGGAAATGCCTCCGTGTATAAGTGCTGTTTCTGCATTTTTAAAATTGCTCATAATTATTCTCCTTTTTAGTCGTTAGCCCTGTAGCTGTTAGCTGTTGTTCTTATTGCTAATAGTTTATTCGTAGTCATAGCCTGCAGTATACTGTGCAGAAATCAGACTTACATTTTCAAACGCCCTAAGATCATCCTGCCGTCCGTCGAAGTATTCCTGCTGCACCTTTTCAGGCGGCATATAAGTATCTATTTGGAAACCGAGAGAGTACAGGGCACGAGATACTTCATTGTAATCAAATCCACCTCGCATCTCCTCTCCGAGTGATTCCGTTATCTTTTCAAGTCTTGTAACTCTCCGGGGAAACTCCCCTGTTTTTATAGGATAATCAAACACTACAACGCTTCCGAGTGCCGAAAGTTCCGCCATTTGCGCAAGTGTATCCGAAAACACATCTAGCGTTAGATAATATGAAACGCCGAGTATGCTGAAAAACGTCTTCTTTGCAGGGTCAAATCCTGCCGCAAGGAGCTTATCACACATTCGCTCACGCTCGAAATCAACTGATACATAGTGAACATTTCTGCGGATATTCCACTCCAGCTCATCTATCTTTCCAAGCTTGTAGCGCTGAGTATCTGGGTGGTCAATCTCGAATATCTCGATGTCCTCGTTTTCATTTCGAAAAGCAAAGGTATCCGACCCTGCTCCGCATATAACATACTGAACTTCGCCGTTTTCAGCTGCGAAATCCGCAAGTCTGCTCTCGTTGAAGTGTATTCTTGACAGTGGTATTGGAGCGAAGTATTCAGCAATTATCTGCTCCGTGTCCTCCCGAGAGAAATGCCGGGAACCGTCAAGTCCGCTGCTTATGAGTTCGTATATGCTGTCATATTCCTCCTTACCAAGCATATCGTAGGCAAGGTAATCATCATATATCTTATCTCTAGAACGGTTGGAGTGCCATGCTCTCACAAACGCACATATCTTAGCAGTTACGCTTTCTCTTTCATTTACCATAGTAATCTCTCCATAACAAAAAATGCGTAGAATGACATTCGCATTCTACGCATAACATATTTACTCGCTTAAAGTCAAGAGAAGACGCAACATCGCTGAGCATAAGTATGCAGAATACGGATATCATTTGATATGTTCATACAACAACACTGCATACAGCACATCATATAAGCTCTCATGTTCAGCACTCCCTTTCATTAATCTTCTGTATTCCTATCGGAACTATATGTATTATAGCATTCATCCCCTTAACTGTCAATAGGTTTAAGCTATATTCGGCGATAGTTATAGTTTTATCCTATTATTCTTATAGTCTTTGTAGATTTTGCAATTAAGTACCGAGCTATTAGCCGTTAGTTTTATTGGAATTGCGAATTTTAATTCGGAACGCAAAATTTGGAATTGTAGGAGCAAACATTATTCGCCTACTAATAACGACACGGAAATATTTGGACTTGTATCGACAGCCTCTTAACACATTTTCTCTTTATATCATGGATTATTGCATTAGCTTACAAAGCATTTTCAAGTAAGAAAACAATAAGTAAAGAAGGAAAGAGTATAATGAAAATAGCCAAAGAACAAAAAGTCCTTTGGCATATTTTAATGTTTCCAGCGAAGCAGTCGATTCTGGAGCTTATTGAACAGAAATGTAACGGCAATTACCACAAAACCGATAACGAGGAGTCCTGTGATAGTACGTGTGTAATCTCCAAAGTCGGAGTAATATTTTACATAATAGCCCATACCGTCACGTGCTCCTATCATCTCCGCAGATGTGAGAAGTATGAATGATACGCTCAGTCCCTGATTGCA